>JAWOJY010000117.1:0-6697 GCA_033854515.1 Nitrospirota bacterium | reverse complement strand
AGAGTTATCCCGTCCTCTCCACCATCTGCTCGAACAAGGGCGTGGACACCCTGAACGATTATATGCAGGCGCGGGGATTTGAAGAGAAATTCTCCTGGGAGCCTGCGATCAAGAACGTGCCCGGCGTTGAGCGCCGCGACCATTATCTCGTTAAAGTCTACGATTATCCCGACCGGTTCAAGGACAAGCCGAAGGTTGAGAAGGAAAACCTGCTCATGAACACGCGGCTTGCCCTTCGGAAGATCGGCGAGCCCGACGAATCCATCTTCGCCTTCTCGTTCTACCCCGATGTATTGACGCTCAAGGAAGTGGGCGATCCGCTCGCTCTGGGCGAGTTCTTCGGCCTCGATAAATCAGGCCTCTCGGCAAAGGTCATCCTTGCCCAGGGCAGGCAGAACACGAACTACGCTATCTACCTCTACGCCTGCCATCCCTTCTTCATACAGGGTTACGGCACGATGACGAACGGCGAGAACACGGCTTTCGTGCCGATCCGCGAGTACCTCACGAGCCGCGGCAACCCCGGCTACATGGGGTATAACTCGGACTCCGAGGTCTTCACCCACATCATGCACTACGTGCACCGCTCCCTCGGCTATCCCGTCACCTATTACAAGGACGTGATCACGCCGCTCAAGGAAAAAGAGATCGACCAGCGCTCCGACGCCAGGGCCGTGCGGCTCCTGAAGCGTTCGCTCAGGCCGCTCTGCATCGACGGGCCGAACTGCGTCATTGGGTTCACGCCCGACGGCTCGGTCTTCATGGTGCAGGACGCCAAAAAGCTCAGGCCCGGCTTGGTCGGCGGCGTTTCCGGCAGGTACGGCCTCATGAGCGAGGTCTGCGGCCTGGACCGCGCGGTGCCGCAGCGGGACAAGTCGAAGGACATCTTTCCCATGAAGTACGACATGGTGATCATCGCGCCCGGCGCGCGGGAGGTTACGGTATGGAACCAGCTTCACGCTTAGACCAGAACCACAAACTCTCACTCAAAGAGTTTCCCTATATCGTCCGGTGGAGGGAGGACCGCTGCACCCGGTGCGGCCGCTGCACTGCTGTCTGCCCGGTCAAGGCCATCGAGCCCACGGTCTATGTCCAGCGTCTCGTCCGCTCGGAGGGAGACGAGCCCACTCCGAAGGTGACGCGCACCGTCTCCCACGTGATCCGCCAGGCAACGGACATCGACCGCTATTGCATCGGCTGCGGCGCCTGTGCGCTCGTCTGCCCCGCGGAGGCGATCTTCCCGGAGTACAACTTCCAGCACAAGTTCTACCACTTCAAGAACCGGGGCGGCATCCCGTATACGCGCGGCGGACGGAGGAACGATCCGCAGGTCTCGACGCTCGACAAGCTCAAGTTCACCCGCATCTCGATGCTCACGGACCCGGCGCTCGACGCCGGCCGGCACGAGTTCCGCATCAGAACGATCCTGGGCAGGAACCTGCCCGCGGACAAGCTTCCTCTCAAGGTGGAAGGGGACAAGCTCACCGTTGACACGGGCGTCTTCATACCGCCGACGCGCGAGATCTACCCCATCCGCATCGGGTCCATGTCGATCGGCGCGCTCTCGCCGCACATGTGGGAAGGACTGGCCATGGGCATCGCCTATTTGAATGAAGTCGAGGGCCTCCCCGTGGTGATGTGCTCGGGCGAGGGCGGCATGCCGCCGAGCATACTCAAATCGCGCTACATCAAATACTTCATCCTCCAGATCGCGTCGGGCTACTTCGGCTGGGACGAGATCATCCGTGCCCTTCCCGATATGAAGGAGGACCCCGCGGCAATCGAGATCAAGTACGGCCAGGGCGCAAAGCCCGGCGACGGCGGGCTTCTCCAGGCCTACAAGGTCCTCGGCCTCATCGCGAAGATACGCGGCGTTCCGCAGTTTGTCGATTTGGCCTCGCCGCCTACGCACCAGACGAAGTACTCTATCGAAGAGGCCGTGGCCAAGATGATCACCTCCATGTCCATGGCATGGGGCTTCCGCGTTCCCGTGTATCCCAAAATCTCGGGCACCAAGACGGCGCGGGCGGTGCTCAACAACCTCGCCCGTAACCCCTATGCGGCGGCGCTCTGCATCGACGGAGAAGACGGCGGCACGGGCGCGGCCTACAACGTCTCGATGGACAAGATGGGGCACCCCATCGCGTCGAACATCCGCGACTGCTACCTCGATCTCGTGAAGCAGGGCAAGCAGAACGAGCTTCCTCTGATCGCCGCGGGCGGCGTGGGCAAGGGCGGAAACCTGGCGGCCAACGCCGCTGCGCTCATCATGCTCGGCGCATCGGCAGTCGATATCGGGAAGTACATCATGCAGGCCGCGGCGGGCTGTTTCGGAGACGAGTACAACCGCTGCAACGTCTGCAACCTCGGCAAGTGCCCGCGCGGCATTACCACGCAGGACCCGAAGCTCTACCGCAGGATCGACCCGGACAAGGTGGCCGAACGCGTTGTGGAAGTATTCAAGGCCGCGGACGTGGAACTCAAGAAGATCTTCGCGCCCCTGGGCCGGAGCACGGAACTGCCCATCGGCATGTCCGACGCGCTGGGCGTGGGCGACAAGGACATCGCGGACCGGCTGCAGATTTCGTACGTCTGTTAGAAGACTAGACAAACAGATGACAGATGACAGATGTCAGACAAAAGCGAAGGGGCTCGCTTCAGTCTGTCGTCTGTGCTCTGACTTCTGATAATCTGAGGGATACATGATAATCAAGGGCAATGTAAACGGAAAACGGGTCTCATCCAAGGACCTCGAAGAGCAGATCCAGAAGGCCGTCAAGGACGGCGCTCGCGAGCTCACGGTCCAGGCCGACGGCCAGCACGGCATCGGCGGGCGGATCTGGCCGCGGGGCCAGAAGGTGAAGGTCATTGTCGAAGGAACTGCCGGCCAGCGCTGCGGGAGCATGGGCATGGACGGCACTGAGATCGTGCTCAAAGGTTCGTCTTCCGACGACACGGGGTGGCTCAACTGCGGCGCCACCATCACGGTGCTCGGCGACGTGGCGAACGGCGCGCACAACGCGGGCGCCCAGGGCATCCTCTATGTCCAGGGCGGCGGCGGAGCGCGGTGCGACACCATGACCAAGAAGAACCCGCGTTTCCCCGATCTTCAGAGCTGGTACTTCCGGAGCGTGGGCGACTCCTTCGCCGAGTTCAAGGCAGGCGGCATCGCCGTGGTCTGCGGCGTCAACCCCCGCAATCCCGAGAACATCCTGGGCTACCGTCCCTGCGTGGGCATGGTCGGCGGCACGATCTATTTCCGCGGCCCCATCAAGGACGAGTACAGCAAGACCGACGTGAGGGTCGTGGACCTCACCCCCCAGGACTGGGAGTGGCTCACCGTAAACATGAGGCCCTATCTCCAGGCCATCGACCGCATGTCCTATTACGAGGAACTCACGAAGGACATGAATGCCTGGAAGAAGATCATCGCCTACACGCCTGCGGAAAAGGCGAAAACGAAGGGCAAGCTCAAGATGGGACTCACCGATTTCCGCCTGAACGTGTGGGAAAAGGAAGTGGGCAAGGGCGGCATGTTCGGCGCATACCTCACCCATGACCGCACGGTGCTGCCCTATATCACCACGGGTGAGGACCGGCGCATGAAACCGGTCTGGAAGAACGACAAGTATCTTCCGCCCTGCGCCTATGCCTGTCCTTCGCGGATACCTTCGCACAAGCGGGCCCAGCTCATCAGGCAGGGGAGGACGGCCGAAGCGCTCGCCCTCGTGCTCCAGTACAGCCCGCTTCCGGCAACGGTCTGCGGCACGGTCTGCCCGAACCTGTGCATGCAGGACTGCACCCGCGGCAGGATCGACAAGCCGCTCAACATTAAGGAGTACGGATCGGCCGCGCTGAATCTCAAGGCGCCGAAGAAAGCGAAAGCAACGGGCCACAGCATCGCCGTTATCGGCGGCGGGCCGGGCGGCCTGTCGGCTGCGTGGCAGCTTGGCCTCAAAGGCCACGACGTCGATCTCTACGAAGCATCGGAGAAAATCGGCGGCAAGCTCGAGATGTGCATCCCGCGCGAAAGGCTTCCGAAGCGGATTCTCGATAAAGAGCTTTCGCGCTTTGCCGAGATCGGCGTGAATGTCCATGTGAAGTCTCCCGTGGACAGGAAAAAGTTCGATAGCATCTATAAGAACCACGACGTGGTGATTGTCGCCGTGGGCGCCCATGAAGGCCGCGTGATCCCGTTCCCCGGGCACGAAGACGTAGTTGCCGGCATCGACTATCTCAAGGAAATCAACTTCGGCAAGCCGAAGAACCTCAGGGGCAAAAAGGTCGTCGTTATCGGCGCGGGCAATGTGGGCATGGACATCGCCTGCCAGGCCTACGATCACGGCGCTTCATCGGTGACCTGCGTGGACATCCAGGAACCCGCCTCCTACGGCAAAGAGCAGGAGATGGCAAAGGAGCGCGGCACCCGGATCCTGTTCCCGAAGGTCACGGAGAAGTACGACGCAAAGGCGAAGAAAATATACTTCAAGGACGGCTCTTCGCTCGACGCGGATATGGTCATCATCTCCATCGGCGAGAAGCCGGTGCTCGACTTCCTGCCTGCCGAGATCCACACCGAGCGCGGCTACATCGTCGTCAATGATCTGGGACAGACCTCGGACGTGAAGGTCTTTGCCATCGGCGACGCTACCAAACCCGGCCTCGTGACCCATGCAATCGGCGCGGGCAAGGTCGCGGCCGACGTGATCAATGCGCAGCTCATGAACTACGATTACGAGCCCGAAGAGCGGCAGGTGATCCCTTACGAGCGCGTCAAGACCCAGTACTATGAGGTCTGCCGGACGGACATCAAGTTTTCTCCGAAGAAAGAAGCCGACCGCTGCATGTCGTGCGGATCCTGCCGGGACTGCGGCATGTGCGTCGAGACCTGCTACTACGGCGCCATCAAGAGAAAGAAGCTTCCGAACAAATCCTTCGAGTATGTTGTCGACGAGTCCAAGTGCATCGGCTGCGGCTTCTGCGCCGGCATCTGTCCCTGCGGCGTATGGGAAATGGTGGAGAACGTGTAAGGCACGATCTGGCCGCCGCAGAGTATCGCGAATAAGCGCAGACAAGAAAAGCCCTTTTCTGAGTTGGAGAAGGGCTTTTCATTTGTAAGAACATTGTCGGAGTTTTATTAGTCTCTTTTCTTACAGGGGAGCTTCCCTGCGGCCGATGGAAAATACGTAAAACACAAATCAATCCGATGATGACGGGACAATAAAAATGAATATCTGCTATACTTTGATTATATTTCCAATGTTTTGTCATACAGCGTCCCCGCAGGAATAATAAAATGTCGCACAATATGTACTTCAACTTCCTCGGCCAATACGTGCGGAAGGCAAAAGAGATTGGAGCCATTGGACCCGATTCCAATGCATGTGTAAACGGACTCCTGAAATCCGTGCAATTCGGGTCAGCGAAACTCATCGTCGAGTTCGGCGCAGCAAGCGGCGCAGTGACCAGGGAAATCCTTCGCAGAAAGGACCCCGAGTCCCGTCTCATCTGTTTCGAAAAGAACGCCGCCTTCTACAACTATCTCCGGAACGCCTTTCCCGGACGCAACGTATCCATTGTCTCCGACGATGCGTTCGATGCCGGGCATGTCCTTTCTTCCCGTTTCGGCATTCCCGAGCGAAGCGTGGACTGCATCATCTCGACCCTGCCTTGTTCGTCCATGAAGTTCGTCGAACTGCTTAACAAGGCGGTCCTCCCGCTGCTCAGTGAGGAGGGCGCCTTTGTCCAGTACATGCACACTGTCTCTATCCTCAAGGGATTCAGACTCCGGCCGATCCTGAGTCAATTATTCAGCCGGATCGAATCGAATATCGTGTTTCTGAACATTCCGCCGGCGCTTATCTATACCTGCCGCACAAGGCTCAGGAAATCATGCTGGATCCCGGAAATAAAAGATCAATGCGAAAGACGCCGTTCATAACCGCCGTTGTGACAGTCGCTGCGCTTGTCGTCGCCGCAGCCCTCTTTCATGCCGGGCCGGGACGGGCGCGGGCGCATACAGGTTTAGTGCCCGTACGGAAACCCGATGTTCCTGCAATGCCTGCGCCGAATCCCTTCAGCGCTGAACTGCCCGGCAAGGGGAAATTTCTCGTTGCCAGCCCCACGCTCGCTGATCCCCGGTTCCAGGAAACCGTCGTCCTGCTCATCGGCTACGACTCCGGAGGGGCGACAGGTCTTATCATCAACCGGCCCACAAAGGTGTCCCTTGCCGAAATGCTCCCGTCCGTGCCGGGCCTTAAGAAGCGGGCCGACGTCGTCTACTACGGCGGGCCCGTCGAGCTCAATCGAATGCTGATGCTCATCAGGTCCGGTGATAAGCCTGAAGAGTCGGACCATGTATTCGGAGATGTGTACGTCAGCGGGAGCATGAACACGCTCGAACGCATGATCGGGTCACACAAGACGGCAAAGCAGTTCCGGATGTATGCGGGGTATGCGGGGTGGTTGCCGGGGCAGCTTGACAGCGAAATTCTGCGTGGCAACTGGCTCATTGTTGGCGCCGATGCAGACTCGATTTTTAAAAAGAAGTCTTCCGAGATATGGCGCGAGCTCATTCGCCGGGGTTCCGCCATAGAGGTACGGAATTGCCTCCCGATCCCGATCGGGCGTCCGGTTAATCTCTAGTATTATGTAAAGCCCTCGACAGTCATTTTCCGAAGTCGTCGGAACTCGGCAA
>JAWOJY010000116.1:0-3040 GCA_033854515.1 Nitrospirota bacterium | reverse complement strand
ACGTGCGCGTCACCCGCAAGGTCCTGGCCGAATACGGAAACATGTCTTCCCCCACGGTCTGGTTCGTGCTTCGAGAACTTGAAGAGCGGGGCGTAGCTTCCGGCGAGTGGTGCATCATGGTGGCCTTTGGCGCCGGACTGTCGGCCCATGCATTTCTTTTAAGAAAGAAGTAAAACTTTTGGGCCGTCAATACCTTCAAAATGCCTTGATGGGAGTTTCGTGATGCTGTGTTGAACAAAGAGTTGTGATTGTCGTGCAGTTCGTCTTTCCCGTTTGCCAGCCCTGGCTTCTCCTAAAAAGTATCTTTCCTTGCATTTCCATTTGTAACCTTTAAATACCCTTACTGGAACGTCTGCCGTATGATTAATATAAGTATCATCCCTCTTCATCTGCTCTCACAGTGTAGGTCGACCAGTTCGGCCCTTTCTTGCGTGCGATGCCGAGAAGGTGCAGATAGTTGAAACTTTTTGTCAAAAATTATTTTTAGAAACTATATTGTGCTGCATTTCATAATCGGCGCGTCATCGTCTTGTGGTAAGGATAAGCTGCAAAAATTGATGGACCGCTGTGGAGGCAAGACAGCGGAAGTATAGAATCAAAGCATCAAGGAAACATAACCCGATAAAGCCAAACCCTTCGCGGGTGGGGACGTGAAGACTCGAGTCTTTTTTATTATATTAAAAAGAAGCAGGGCCAAACGACTCTCTGACCTCATTAACACGGAGGACATATGAAGCGAAAAGTTTCCCATAAAGGGCTTGTTTCGGCTTTCATTTTTATCTTTCCCATACTGATTACCATGTGTGGAAGAAGCGAAGATTCCAGCTCTGGCTGTGCTCCCTATCCGTATCCGTCGAGTCCGGCGGACACCACTGCACCATCGGTGCCGGCCAATCTGCGGACCGTGGCAGTCGGCTCGACTGCGGTATCGCTTGCATGGGACCAGTCCTATGATTATACGGGAGTTTCCGGCTACGACGTCTACCGGAACGGCGTCTTCATTGCATCCACGGCACAGACCGAGCTGTTCGATAGCGGCCTCCAGCTCGGCGCCCAGTATTGCTATACCGTATCCTCCTACGATTTCTCGGGAAACCGCTCCACGCAGTCCACTGCCCTTTGTGCAACGACACAGACCGAGTTTGTGGCGCCCTCGGTCCCGGCACGGCTGTCCGCCGCGTCCGCTTCGTTGACGGAGTCCACCCTTTCCTGGGAATCATCCACCGACAATCTTGCAGTCGCAGGATACAAAATATACCGGGACGGCGCGTATATTACGTCCGTTACTACAACCTGGGCCCGCGACAGCGGCCTTACACCCTATTTGCAGTATTGCTACACTGCCGCGGCCTACGATCTTGACGGCAACCTCTCGGGAATGAGCAATGAGGCTTGCGTCACTCCGTCGTCCTCGTGGACGATCTCCGCGATTGACGCGGCGGGGAACACGGGTTTGAGTTCCTCGCTCGTTCGAGACCTGTCGGGTAAACTGCACATAGGATATTTAACATGTGAATTTTACTACGGCTATGATTACTGCGACTTGAAATACGCCACGAACAGCTCCGGGCCGTGGATCGTGTCTTCGGTAAACACAAACGAATATGTTTCGGAAAATGGGGCCTCGCTTGCCGTGGATTCAGCCGGCAAGGTCCACATCAGTTACCAGTCGGGCTGGTCCGTCACGACCGACAGAGGGTTAAAGTACATAACCAATGCCTCGGGACAATGGGAACATGCAATGCTGGATCAGTACGGATCGCTTCCCTCCGTAGGAGTCGATTTTGCGGACAAGGTGCACATCGCCTACTACGATTATCAAAATCGCCAGCTGAAATATGCAACAAATGCAGCCGGCACATGGGCTGTTACCACTCTCTACGCCTGGAGTCCTACTGCCGGCAACTCATTTTCATCCATCTGGATTGCTCCGGCCTTGGCTCTCGATTCAGCAGGGAATGTACATATCAGTTACTATGACACCTGTGACATGAAGGCGCAATACGCGACGAATGCGTCAGGCTCGTGGACGATTGTTACGGCAGACGCCTCGGGCGCGACGTGGAGCGCTGTAGTACCTGTGGCATCGGACATCGCCATCGATTCCGCCGATAAAGTGCATATCAGTTATTATGACTATGTTAATAAAGCCCTTCGATACGTAACGAACATCTCCGGCGCCTGGGTGGCGGTCACCGTTGACAGCTCGCCGAACGCGGGAGCTTCGAATTCGATAGCGATTGATGCGACAGGAAAGGTACACATCAGTTACAGTGACGGAACCTATGGCGACCTCAAATACGCTACGAATGCTTCCGGCGGATGGGAGCTATACGATCTGGACAATATCGGTTCTGTTGGCGCATATGCCTCGATGATCGTAGACCCAGCAGATAAAGTGCATATCAGCTATTATGACGGCACTAATGGAGACCTGAAATATATTACGAACGAGTAGACGCAACTCGCTCAACGCCGAATGCCAGGCATGTCAGGATGGCCTGAGTTGCCAGATGAATTCGGTAGACCAAGCTTTTTTGATTTGAGGGGAGGAGGTCGCGGATGGCGCTTTCCCGTCCAATGCTTTCCATACCCCCAAAATACCCCGACCCTTTAACTATCCCTGATAGATATGATTTTGTATATCGCAGATGATGAATCTGCGACTTTCCTCCGGCTTAGCAATTAACAACATAGAATGGCGGACGGTAAAACTCTGCAATCAGGATGTTATCGGACGGGATTTTACAACACAGTAATTGGGAAAGGGCACGGCATGCCCGGAACGAACAATTCACAGACAAAAGGAGGGTACTAGAATGAAGAAGGCTTTAGTGGCTGTCGGTACGATTTTTTGTTCAGTGTTTTTCTTTACCCAGGCGGCTTTTCCCTGGGGCTGGGCCGTCCACACGTACATCGACGATCAGTATAACACGAAATGGGGGCTGAGAAACGGGAACCAGGTGTACGGCGGTCTGGCGCCCGATGTTTTCAATTTCCGGTACGACGTCCCTGCATACAGGGAATACCTGTTTTATCA
>JAWOJY010000115.1:0-20028 GCA_033854515.1 Nitrospirota bacterium | reverse complement strand
GTGATCACGACGAAGTCGTCGCCTCCCACGTGCCCGACAAAATCGTCGGGGCTCCCCCGTACCTTCACGGCGGCCTCGACGGTGCGCGCCGTCTCTTTGATTACCTCGCTGCCGCGCGCGTAACCGTAACGGTCGTTGAATGCTTTAAAGTTATCAAGATCGATCATGCAAAACGCGATGGGCTGCTTCGTTTCCAGGCGTTTCTTCAGTACGTTTTCGATGGCGATCCCGCCGGGAAGACGGGTGAGCGGGCTGGCGTCGAGGTACATCTCTTCGAGTTTCCTCAGCCTCTTGCCCATGGCGAGAAAGGCCTTTGACAGGCTCCCTATTTCATCTTTCGCATAGATCTGGGGGTCATAATCGAAGTTCCCATCGGCGATGTGCTCGGTCGCCACTCTGAGCTTGTGCACCGATGACGATATATGGCGGGTCACCACCAAAACTGCTATCGCTCCGATGATGATGCTCACAATATACAGCAGCGCTGTGATGAAGAAAGCCGTGAGGCCCGCCCTGCTTATCAGCCTCATCTTGCCGTCCTGAGACGCCCTCGCCTGCGTCGACAGGGTCTTCAGGATTTCGAACAGGTCCGACCACTTGTTCTTTAATTTTCCGTTAGAAAGCCCCGCAGCAGCAGCGACGTTCCCTCTCGCGAGCTGTTTCATCTCTTTCACGAACAGGTCGTTGTATTGGCGGTGCAGTCTGTCTATTTTCTTGAGAGGCAACGGATCCGAATCAGGAAGATCATACAGCGAGGTCAGCAGCGCATCGAATTCGCGGCCTCGTCTCCAGAAGAGGTCGCGGATGTCTCCTGTTTTGAGGATAAGGTACCGCTTTTCATACGTATCCTGGGCAATGATTGCATCGAGCATTTTGTCGGTGGTCTCCTGCACCGGAATATCCACGGTCACGATGTCCCTGTTCAGGCTGTTGAGTCGCAGCAAACTTACCATGGCGAACGACACGACGATTACCGTAAGCGCGACAAGTGTCAGGTACCCGAGAAACATCTTCCTGGCCATGCTCAACCTGGCAAAGAGCTTTCGCGGCGTCAGTGCGTCCAGTATGGCATCCTGTGTGGCGATTTTCATACGCTTTGAACCGGGCCAATAGAGCGATTTTCGTCTCCGGATGGGAGGTCCCATCTCAAAAACCAGTATTATCAATATGTTAGTTCACAAAAGGTGAATGCCAGAATATAGGCATATAAGGTAGACTGCGGTGGTTCGTATAATTAAGGTAGCAGACAAGTTTTTCGTTGTCAATTATTTCACCGGGGTATATTTGGGGTATATTTGCAATATTTCGTTTCATAATGTTCTCTTTTGTTTTCCGCTGCATTCGCCCCATCATTCTGGTACTGCAGCTCTATGATGGATAATGTTTATTTTTCAGGTCTTGATTGGAGTTGACAGTGGTAACGTCGTGTCGTATTATCAACATCTTATGAGAACGGACAGAAGAGATTTCATCAAGAAGGCTCTCGCAGGCATCCTCGCACTCCTGGGAGCCGGAGCATCAGCCTTCGCGGTCAGAATCCTCTATCCTGTCCCCGGCCGGGAAAAACAGACGGTTTTTTTCCCGCTCATCCCCGAAGATGAGGTTCCCCGGGCCGGCGTCAAAAAAGCTGAGCTCGCCTACAGGACATCGGGCAGGGAAATGAAAGCAAGGGTCTTTCTCGTATCCTCTTTCGAAGGAGTTACCGCACTCTCCTCTACCTGCACCCACCTCGGCTGTCTCGTCAATTACCGGAAGGACAAACATGAGTTCGTATGTCCCTGCCACGGCGGCAGGTACGATCTGACCGGCCGGAATATCTCTGGCCCGCCCCCGGCGCCGCTTGGCCGCTTCCCGGTGAAAATAGAAAAAGGGATGGTAATGATCGGCATCCGGGTGTAAAATATCCGGGTCGAATGCTGCGTATTGCCGCTATGCAATTCATCGATTATCTCAACAAACGGATTGGGTTCACCCGCAGGCACGGAAACGTACTGAACAAGCCGGTGCCCGAGGGGATCAACTACTTTCTCTGCTTCGGCGGCATTGCTTTTACCCTCTTTATCTTCCTTCTCTTTACCGGTCTTCTGCTGTCCGTTTACTATACGCCGACCGAGGCCGACGCATATCACAGCATTCAAAGACTGTACAGGGAGGTCCAGCTCGGACGGCTGCTCAGGGCCGTTCATCACTGGGCGGCAAACGGCATAGTGGTGATGGTTCTGCTTCACATGCTCAGGGTCTTCATCAAGGGTTCTTACAAAAACCCGCGGGAGTTGAACTGGGTCGCCGGCGCCATGCTTCTTCTGCTGACGCTGGGCTTCGGGTTTACCGGTTATCTTCTTCCCTGGGACCAGAAGGCGTATTGGGCCACAGTGATTGGAACGAACATGCTCGGCTCGATACCGCTCGTCGGACAGACACTGGCTTCCTTTTTGCGGGGCGGCGGTGAAGTGACGGGCCGGACACTTCTTCGTTTCTACAGCCTGCACATACTCTGGCTGCCGCTGTTCACGGCCTTTTTCCTGTGGGTGCATTTTCATATATTGCGAAAACTCGGGATTTCGGGCGGATTGTAGAAGGACGGGATGCCCGGAGAAACGGGCGGCGGCGTAAGGGCAAGGAAGGTTGATGGACAGGAGCGGAAAAAAGTTTTACCCTTACTATTTATTCGAGATCACGATTGTAGCGCTCTTTACGGCAGAGGCCGTCTTGATCCTTGCGGTGCTCTTCCCTCCCGCAATCGGCAGGGAAATCGACTTTGCCGCCCAGTACGCTCCCCGGCCGGAATGGTATTTCCTTTTTCTTTATCAACTGACAAAATATTTTCCCGGAAAATGGACGTTCGTCGGAACCGTTCTGCTGCCCTGTCTGGCTTTCGCCGTGATCCTTCTGGCGCCCTTTTTAGACGGAGGAAAGGAGACATCACTGCGACGCAGGAAACTCCCGGCGGCCGTCGGCTTCGGCTTCCTTGCCGGAACTGTGGTACTGACGGTTGCTGCGTTACTCTGAAACGGCACCGCGCGCCTATAACTTATGATTATACGACCTTCAAAAATACTTATCAGTTAACAACTTGTGAATCATTAAAACGAGTATTGACATGCAATAGAGATTTTGATATGGTAATAATCCGTTACACATGACGGAACGATGATACACCTTCCGAACAATTACACCGATACCTGTGACTGAGAAGCGACATGCTCGTGGGAGAGCGAAAACAGTTCGTTTCCGCAGCATGCACTGTTTCACACTCGTGATTCGAGTTGCCGCCGGGAGATGTCCGATTGACTCAACCCTATCGAATTTTCAGTCACGACATTCATTTGAAGGCATTACGAACGGGCACACGAAGACGGCCCGAATTTGATTATCCAGGAGGAAGAAGATCATGGCACTGAAAGACGAATCGCCCACGCAGGTACTCGATACCTTGGGAAGAGTATGCCCCTATCCGTTGCTGCTGACGAAGAAAGCGCTCGAGAAGCTCGGGAGCGGCCAGATGCTCAAGGTCCTCTGTGATGCGCCGGCCTCTGCCGAGGACAGCATCCCCCGTTATTGCGAGAAGAGCGGCTTTGGCTTCGAGTCCGTGAAGATCGAAGACAAGGGGATGTGGGAGCTTTTCATCAAGAAAAAATAAAGAAGCGCGCATCAGCTTTGAAGTTTACTTTTTAAAAAAATCGTGTAATCACTCGAAGAGCTATTTTCGTTTCGGGATTAATCCTTCAAACCGGACCATGACGGTGTCATGGTTCGACCATGAAGTTAACTGGCTGGACGCTCCGGAACGCGTGCGAAATCATCTTCATGAATTTTGACGCGGGAAAGAGACAAATTTTATGTCCAGCGTGCGGTCATTATGTTTTATCAGCTCCCTGGTCCGAGGGATGGAGTTTGATGTAATGACGCGAAGTTATCTTTTACCTTCTTCCAGGTAATGCATTTTGGTCACGGTTTGATCTGATGGATTAGTCCCATTTTTTTGCAAAAAGAGGTATTCCGTGCGCCGATGACCTTATTATTTAAGGAGGCAGATATGGGGAAAAAAATCGCCGTACTCGTTCGCGACAGGCAGGGAGAGGCCCTGAGAATGTCCGTAGGCATTACGCTCATGGATGACACCATAGATGTATACGTTCTTGACAGGAAAGTGGAAAGCAACGAAGAGAACGACCTGAACCTCGAGACCATAAAAGATATGGGGATGAAACTCTGCACCAACTTCAAGAGTAACGAAGGCATGGACTACCTTCCCACCGAAGAGATAGCGAAAAAACTTCTCGAGTACGACCATATCGAACCCTATTGATAAAAAAACCAAACCTCGAGGGGAGAGGAGCCATGAAAATTCTATATTTGATGAAGCAGGACCCGGATGCGACGGTGAAGAAGATCATGGAAGTTCACAAGAATGGGAATGAAGTCACGGTCGTTGACCTGAGACAGGAGAAAAACTATGGAAAGATCGTCGACCTCATTTTCTCCAATGATAAGGTGATCTCCTGGTAGGAGATAACGGCGCATTCCTGTTGCGAAATTCACAAGGAGGAAAACGGATGAAGCTTGGGATATTGATCAATACTGATAAACATCTTAACGCTGTTCAAGGCATCGCAAAGGCCGCCCTCGCCAAAGGGCATGAAATTTTCCTGTTCAACATGGACAGCGGCACCAAGCTTGTGGGAACTCCGGCGTTCAAGGAACTGTGCAAGACGAAAGACGTTACCGTCAGTTTTTGCGATCACAGCGCAAAGCACGTAGGGGTGGCCACCGAAGGCCTGCCCCCGGAAATCGTCTGCGGCAGTCAGTACAATAACGCCGTGATGCAGCATGAGGCCGATAGGATCATCGTTCTCTAAGCGGTTGCCGGATACTGCAATGATGATTTCTATGTAACCGTGCCCTTTAGAGTGAAGTTTGTCTGCATATGAGTACTGTTTCAATGCCGTGCCAAGTGCTTTTGCAAGTCATTTGACACGATTTATGGCGTAACAGATCGGAGTAAGGTAAAATACATAATGAGTCAAATATTAAAGGAGGGTGCCGCTATGAAAAAACTTTTGGTAATGGCTTGTGCATTCGTTCTTGCTGTAGTTGTCATGGTCCCCGCAGTCTATGCCGCCGACATCACGGCACAGAAGCTGAATGAGGTGCTTTCGAAGGCGCCTGCCGAAAAGTTCTGGCAAGTCAGCGCGGATGACGTTTTGGCAATGATACGGGCGAAGAAGACGGACTTCCTCGTCGTGGATGTCAGGCCGAATCCGGCTGAATATAATGAAGGTCACATCCCCGGATCCATAGCAATACCGGTCCAACATATCCTCCAACCTCAAAACCTCAAAAAGCTCCCCAAGAACAAAAAATTGATCCTGGCCTGCGTCACCGGGCAGACCCAAAACCTCCCCATTATCGCCTTGCGCGCGCTCGGCTATGATGCCTACACCATGGCATTCGGGAACGCCGCCTGGATCAAGGATTATCGCGGCGGCAAACTCATGCAAGAGGCCGTGCAAGGAGCAGCGACAAAGAACTATCCGGTCCAAAAATAAAGATCCTCTTACCCCCTCACCCCAACCCTCTCCCTCTTAAAGAAGAGGACCAGGGTGAGGGGCAAGGTTGCATCAACAATTACATGCGTTCGCCGCTGACAGGTTCCATATCTTCAAAATTCCCCTCAAAAGGCAAGAATTTCATTTGTAATGGAACAGTGAAATGCAGTTATCGAATGAAGCCTTCATCGCCTGCATTTGCCACCTGCACACGCATAGCAATCCGCTGACAAATGGTGCTATAATTTGCACGTGCTGAAAAAAATCGATTATATCCTCATTATTTCGTTCGCGGCGCTTTTTGCCTTCCTCGCTCTTTTCCTCTTCCGCTCTGCAGACGACAACCGCCTCTTCAACTGGCAGTGGGTCTTTGCCGGTGTCGATGCGCCGAGGATTTTTCTCTTTCTCGTTTTCGGCATTGTTGCGGCGTATGTGCTTTCCAGAGTAGCGCTTTTCGAACGGGACCCTGTTGTTTTCCTTTTTCTGTTCTCTTTTACAGCAGCCGCAATCTTCTGGACGGAACCGGAACTGATCGTAGACGCCTCGCGGTATTTCACTCAGGCCAAGCACCTCGAAGTGTACGGGATCGACTACTTCCTGAGAGAATGGGGTAAGGATATTACGGCGTGGACGGACATGCCGGCGGCCCCGTTTCTCTACGGCCTGATCTTCAAGCTTTTCGGCGAAAGCAGACTGTATATCCAGATATTCCTGACCCTCCTGTTCTCGATGAGCGTTGTGCTTACCTACCTCATCGGGAAAACGCTCTGGGATGAAGAGACCGGATTTATTGCCGGGCTGCTGCTCCTCGGCATGCCCTATCTTCTTACGCAGGTGCCGCTCATGCTCGTTGACGTGCCGACGATGTTCTTTCTTATGTTTTCGATCTTTACTTTCATAAAGTCGCTGGACCAGGGCAAGCCGTGGATGATCGCGCTTGCCGCTTGTGCCATGTTTCTTGCGGTCTTCTCCAAGTATTCAACATGGCCGATGCTTTCTGTCTTGGTCATTGTACTTCTGGTTTACCTGAAAAAAGAGCCAAGGCCGACTCTCCGCCGGGCCATTGCAGTTGCGATGCTCTCCGTTCTGCTGATTGGCGTCGTGGTTGTGTTGAAATTCGACGTGATTTCGGGACAGATCAGGCTTTTACTGAGCTATCAGAAGCCTGGATTAAACAGATGGGGCGAGAGTTTTATCTCGACCTTCCTTTTTCAGATCCATCCGTTCATTACGCTCGCCGTGGTCTATTCCCTCCTTGTCGCATTCAAAAAAAGGGATTTCAGCTATACCATAATAGCCTGGCTCGTCGTGCTCGTTTTTGTATTTCAGATAAGAAGAATACGGTATATACTGCCGGTGTTCCCTCTTCTCGCGCTCATGGCTTCCTACGGACTCCGGGAAATTGAGAGTCGAGACTTGAAAAAGTTTCTCGCCTTTACCGTGGTAATCACCTCGCTTGTCATTGCCCTGTTCGCCTATCTTCCCTTTGCACGGAACGTAAGCGCGGAAAACGTTAAGGAAGCAGGAGCGTACTTGAATTCCCGTGAAACGGAAGCCGTGCAGGTTTTTACCCTGCCTCTCAAAGATCCTGTTGTCAATCCGTCGGTTTCTGTTCCTCTTCTCGATCTCTATACAAAAAAGCGGATCGTGTATCAGTATCATCCGGAGTTTTTTTCACCTCCGAAGAATATCGCTACAGCGGCTTTGAGATTTACCTGGGAGTTTAAAAATCCAAAGTACTACGAAAATGATGACGACAAACGGAATATTACGACGATAGTCGTCATATCGGGAGTAAGAGACGGCAACCGCGTACAGCCTCAGTATCTTAAAGACCGGATCGCGGGCATGCGTTTGTTGAAGAAATTCGAAACAGCGTCGGATCCGTTCAGGTATAAAACGATCGTAGAAATATATTCTAAACCGTGAAATTTTTGATTAATAATTTCTCTATTAATTAAATTTATAAATAGCGCGATAAAAAATCTTGACACGATGGGAACGTAGGTTTACCATAAAACATCGTTTTAATATTCATTCCTCTTCCTGGTCACTCGGTATAATTCTATCCGGTTTGAAGGCTGTTCTCTCTTCATTATTTTTTGAGCGAAAATCAAAAGGGGAGGATTAAAAATCATGGCGACGGTGGCGGCTCATATGGCAGATGCGACAGAGAAAAGAAATCAGATCTGGGCATTTGTGGTCACAGGCATTCTTATCCTCATCAGCATGCTCTATTACAAAGCGAATCCCTATTACATATATCTTGTAGTTTACATCTGGTTCGGGTTTGCTTATGGATTGATGCTTCAGTACGGAAGGTTCTGTTTTGCCTCGGCTTCGAGAGATTTGTTTGCCGCAGGCGTCCCGAGAATGGCCGTGGGGATCCTTTTGGGGCTCATTTTCTTCAGTTTGGTTGCCGCCATCCTTACCGCTAGGAATATGACTACTTTTCATCCAGGACCGATCGGCGTCCATGAAGTCATAGGGGGGATAATTTTCGGGGTCGGCATGGTGCTTGCGGGCGGGTGTGCTTCAGGCTCTCTTTATAAGATAGGCGAGGGAAACGGGACATCAATGCTTGCGATCATAGGAATATCTTTTGGACAGGCCATCTTTGCCGACATCGGGGGGGTATTCAATAAGTTTCTTCCACAGTCGTGGATAGATTCGGCCTCGTCACAAACTTTTATTCCCAAGGAAAAGATTACCGCGTGGTTCGACTATTTCCTCGTGGGTGATGTCTTTCACAAGCCGATGACGACATTGGACAAGATGGGGCTCGTGTCGGGGTTACACGGCATAATAAAATACCTGTTGAGCGATGCGGTCATCAACACCATAATCCCTTCTCTCCTTCTGATCATTATCATCTACGCTTTTTACATCAGAAAAGGCTTTATAAAGAAATGGGTCAAGAAAGGCGGCTCAACGGGGCTTGGCGCCGAGCTGTCTGGTGTCTGGTCGATGATAACAGCGTCAAAGAGGACTTCCTTAATGGGTGTGCTTATAGGCATTACAGCTGGTTTGCATATTTTTGTCCTAAAGGGCATGCAGATTAAATTCGGCGTTTCGAATTTCGGGAATATCCTGACAAGGATGGGGCATACGGCGGATGTTTCGATCCACGGGACCGTGTTCGATCCGGGATACTGGTATATTACAACTCAGGAGGCGCAGTTCGGAGCATGGGTGCTCGAGAAATTTGGCTGGAACATGCATGACAACGTGTTCTTCGGGGTCAATAACGGAATCCCTGAACCGTGGCGCAACCCTGCACTGTGGATGTCTGTCGGCATCATCTTCGGAGCTATGGCTATGGCCCTCTTGAACAAGGAGTTCAAATTTAAGCTGCCTAAGGGCGAGCTTATCGCATGGGGATTGTTCGGGGGTCTGTTCATGGGATTGGGGGCAAGAATAGCCCTGGGTTGTAATATCGGCGCCTTTTTTATAAGAGTGGCCGGAGGGGATCCGGGCGGCTGGTTGTTCGGCGTAGGCATGGTGATGGGCGCATTTGCCGGGGTCAAGTTCTTCAACTGGTGGTCAGAGAGAAAAATGGCAAAAGAAATGGCAAGTTTCTAGCCATTCCAAATTCAAAAAATTAAAAAGGGAGGAACGTCGCCATGGCAATGAAATTCGAGAAAACAGGTGATGGGAAGTATATGCTCGATGTGTGCGGCTACGTCTGTCCGCACCCTCAGATCTATTGCAAGAAGTCCCTTGAAAAGATGAAAGAGGGAGAGGTGCTCGAGATGGTCTTTGATAATCCGTCCTCTGCCGAGACCATCGTGCAGATGCTGGACCAGGCCGGGCACGAGCTGTTGGAAAAAAAACAGGAAGGCGGCAAAATCGTATTCAGGATCCAAAAGGCGTAAAATTCCACGCATATTCTCGAGGAGGAACCATGAAGACACCGCATGTGGTTTTAATTCTTATCGTTGTGGCAATTCTCGGTTTCCTGCTGGCCTATAGTCAGCAGCACGGCATGCCTACTGCGCAGGCCGCTGCGGAAGGACACGGCGCAGCGGGCGGATATGGTGGCGCACCTGCGTCCGGCGGCTACGGGGCCGCTCCCGCCTCCGGCGGCCATGGAGCTGCACCGGCGACAGGCGGATATGGGGCCCCTGCATCGGGCGGTTACGGTGCACCTGCCGGTAAAGCCGCTCCCCCGGCAAGCGGGTATGGAGTACCTGCGGCTACAGGCGGTTATGGTGCGCCGGCCGGCAGCGGTCAGGCTCCCGCGGCAGGCGGGTACGGCAAATAAAACTCATACGCAAGCCTCACGTCACAGTGCACCGTGGTGAGAAAATGAAAAAAATACTCATTGCTGTGGACGATACCAAGGGCTCGAAAACGGCTTTTGGGTTTTGTTCGGACGCCTGTGCATGTATGCGTCCGGAAAGCATCATATTGCTATACGTGGAACGGTTTGAGGGGCGCTCCCTGATGACCGAAATGCTTCCGGATTCTGAATTGTCGACATTGAAGAATGTGCTTGAAGGGTCGGAATACAAGAAGGCGCTCGATAGCCGGGCGACTCGGGTCCTGGAATATTACAAAAAAATTTTAGAAGACAGGGGGCTCACCGGGATCAGGACCATTAAAAAGATGGGAAACCCCGCTGAAGAAATCCTGAAAGTTGCGAAGCAAGAAGGCGTTGATCTGATCATCATTGGTTCTCGAGGCAGGCGCACGACGCACCTGTTCATGGGAAGCGTGAGCAGAGAGGTCGCGGACAGCGCAGAGATTCCAGTTCTCGTCGTTAAGTAGAATGCCTCAATGCAAGGACGCCATCAGCCCTGCGGATATACAACGGGGCTGATGACGCAGTTTTTCCGATGAAAATTTACTTTTCCCACACTCTCCCCATCTTCAGGCGCATCGCAGCACTAAATAGGAAAAAAATTGGATAACGGCAAACATGGAATTATAATACTCGGCGGCGGCCTTGCCGGACTTTCCGCAGGCTGCACGTTGACGAGAGCCGGACGCAGCGTCAAGCTGTTCGAAAGCGATTCTATCGTCGGCGGCCTTTCCAAGACGATTGTGCGGGAAGGATTCCGATTCGACCTCGGCGGCCACCGGTTCGTCACGAAGGATCCCGCCGTCGATGCGTTCGTAAGGGAACTGATGGACGGCGAACTGGTTTCCGTCCCGCGCAGCAGCAAGATCTACATGCGCGGAAAGTATTTCGATTACCCCTTGCGGCCGCTGAACGCAATGTTTGGCCTCGGTATCCCGACCACCGCGAAGATCATGGCTGACTACGGGCTGGAAAAAGCCAAACGGCTGTTCAACCAAAAACCGATTGCCTCGCTTGAAGACTGGGTGGTTGACAATTTCGGCCGGACCATGTTCACGATCTACTTTAAAGAATACAGCGAAAAGGTATGGGGCATCGACTGCAGCAGGATAAGCGCGGAATGGGTCGCGCAGCGAATCAGAGGACTTTCACTGGCGAAGGCCGTAAAAAACGCCTTCTTTAAGTTCAGCGGAAAAAATCTGGCGACCCTTGCCGACAGCTTCTTATATCCCCAACTGGGGATCGGGAGGGTCGCCGACAGGCTCAAGGAAAAGATAGAAAAGCGGAACGCTGTATTTACCGACGCGAACGTGACGAGTGTCAACCGTTCCGGCTTTACGATAGGAAGCGTCGTGGTCAAGAACCATATGGATTCGCGCGTCGTCGAGGGAGAAGAATTCATTTCGAGCATGCCGGTGACGAGGCTGGTCAGGACGCTGAGGCCTGCCGCGCCACGGCATATTCTCGACGCGGCTTCAAAGCTCAGGTTCAGGGACCTTGTCGTCGTCGCGGTCATGATCAACAGGCCCAGAGTCACCGACCAGACGTGGATATATATTCCCGAGCAGAGGATCCCCTTCGGCAGGATCCATGAACCTACGAATTGGAGCGAGAAGATGGCCCCTGCGGGCAAAACGCTTCTTGTCGCCGAATTTTTCAGCTATCGGGGCGATCAAATTTGGAACCAGAGCGATGAAAGGCTTACGGAAATGACCGTCGGCGGCCTCGATCAGCTTGGGTTCATTAAGAAAGAAGAAGTTATCAATAGTGTCGTGGTGAGGGTGCCGAAAGCTTATCCTTTGTTTGAAGTCGGGTACCGGGAACTCTGTGACGTAATCTATGATTATCTCGGCCGGTTTAAGAACCTGCACGTTACCGGCAGGAGCGGCATGTTCCGGTATTATAATATGGACATCGCTATCAAATCCGGGATCGATACGGCGGAGAGGATTCTCAACCGGGAACCGGCGCCGTCTGAAAATAAACCGGAAGAGCTGGTCCTGGCGAAGAATTAACATGAAGTGCGCGCTCATAATACCCTCGTGGGTACCCGAAGACATATTTTCCTCAAAGACAGCGGGCTCTCAGATCAATTACTGGCAGCCTGTCGGCACGCTTTCCGTGGCGGCGGTCCTCCAAAAAGCAGGCCATGAAGTCAGGTTCCTGAACGGGGCTTTCATGACCCACGAAGAGCTACTGAGGGAAACGGAAAAATTCGGGCCCCGGTTCATCGGCATCTATTCAACGACCTTCGGGTGGAAAAAAGCGAAAAAAACGGCGGATGATTTCAAGAACCTGCGTGGAGACGTTTTTGTGTGCGCCGGAGGGCCGTATCCTATTGCCGTTCAGGAACGATGTCTTCAGGACGCGGGAAAATCCTTCGATGCAGTCGTCACCGGCGAAGGAGAATTCACGACCCTCGAAATTGTGGAAAGACTCCAGGCGGGCCGGGGGCTTGAAGGAATCCTAGGTGTTGTCTATTGGGAAGGCGAAAAGATCATCAAAAACCCGCCGAGACCGCTCATCACGGACTTGGATTCCCTCCCCTTTCCTGCACGAGAATTGTTGGGAGATGCGAACCGCTATATCCCTCCCCCCGGTACCTACAGAAAAAAGCCTGTCGCTGTAATGATAACCTCGCGGGGATGCAACAGACGGTGTATTTACTGCTTTCAATTGGACAAGGAGCGGGCGAGCGGGATTCGCTACCGCAGTGTTGGAAATGTTCTAGAAGAAATAGAACACTGCATCAGACAGGGGTACAGGGAGATAAAGTTCCTCGACGATACTTTTGCCGCGGATTATGGCAGGGCCATGGAAATCACACAGGAAATACGGAAACGGGGACTTAAATTCACCTGGTTTGCCTCTGCCTGCGTCAATCAGGTGGATAAACCCCTGCTCAAGGCTTTTAAAGATGCTGGCTGCTGGGCGATGCTCTTCGGGGCCGAGAGCGGAGTGCAGAAAAACCTTAATACTATACGGAAAGGGACAACGCTCGATCAGATACGATCGGCGGTAAAAGATGCGCAGGATGCAGGCCTAAAAGTCAGCACGCCGTTCATGTTCGGCATTCCGGGAGAAACCTTTGAGGAAGGATTGCAGACGATTGAGTTCGCCATAAAGCTGAACCCCGATATGGCGAACTTTCACGCCATCACCCCGTTTCCCGGCACCTATCTGTACGACAATCTTGAAAAATACGGCACCATGTCCGATGATCTGTCGGACTTCACGTACCAGGGCGCGGCGTTCATCCCCTACACCATGACGCGCGAGCAGATCGTACAACTCCGGCAGACCGCGTTTAAACAGTTCTACACGAGGCCCTCGTTCATACTCAAGAAGCTCCTCCAACTGAGAAACTGGAACGATTTCATGGTTGCCGCCAAGAGCGCCAAGAGCCTGTTCTGGCTGTGGACGAAGATCGGCCTGTTCAGGGGACGGCTCGTAAAAGAGAAAGAGTGTGCGGGCTGTTGAACAAGGTTTCCTGCTAATCGGGCAGAATACCGAGATTTCTCATTTTTGTCCTCAACTGCTTCCGCGAGATGCCCAGCATCTCCGCCGCCCTGCTTTGATTCCACGATGTTGCAGTCAGCGCTTTGATGATCAATCTCTTCTCCGTTTCTCCGAGATTCATCTCGTCGATCGGCCCCCTTTCGTCCCGGGCCAGGTTGAGGAGTTTTGCCGGCAGGTATTTCAGGGTAATGGTTATCGTGGGGCATAAGATATACGCACGCTCGATCACGTTTTCCAGCTCCCGCACGTTGCCCGGCCAGTCGTACCTGAGAAACACGTCCATGACGTTCTCTTCGAACCCACGTATCAGCTTTCCTTCGATTTGATTCATTTTTTCGAGGAAGTGATTTGCCAGCAGCGGAATGTCGTCTTTGCGTTCCTTGAGCGAAGGCATCTTGATCGCCACGACGTTCAGCCGGTAGAACAGGTCTTCGCGGAATTGTTTCTCCTGTACCGCGCGCTCAAGGTCTTTGTTCGTCGCGGCCACGACGCGTACGTTGAGTTTGATCCTGGCGACGCCGCCTACCCTGAGTATTTCACGCTCCTGGAGAAAGCGAAGCAGTTTCTTCTGCAGATTGAGGTCGAGTTCGCCGATCTCGTCCAAAAAGACCGTACCATTGTTCGCATGCTCCAGAAGCCCTTCTTTCCGTTCATGGGCGCCGGTGTACGAGCCTTTCTCGTGTCCGAAAAGCTCGCTTTCCATGATTTCCGCGGGAATCGAGGCGCAGTCTATGGTGACAAAGGGGCCTTCCGCTCTTTCAGAGTCGTAATGGATGGCGCGGGCAACGAGCTCCTTGCCGGTCCCGCTTTCGCCCGCAATAAGGACGTTGGACTGAGTCTTTGAGACTGCCCGTATGGCATTGAAGACTTCCTGCATGAGTGCGCTCTTGCCTACGATAGTGCTGAAGGTGTATTTCTGTTTCAACTCCGACTTGAGGGCGATATTCTCCCGCTTGAGCTCGTATTTTTCCAGGGCTTCTTTTACCACCGAGAGCAGCTCATCGGGGTTTACGGGTTTCATGAGATAGTTGAAGGAGCCCTTTTTCATCGCCTCGACGGCGTTCTCTATGGTTCCGAATGCAGTGATCATAATGACCGGAACATCGGGGTTCCTCGACTTGACGTACTCGAGGAGTTCTATGCCGGTCTTTCCCGGCAGTTTGAGATCGGTGATGATAAGATCGTGAGCGTCCCTGTTGAATTTTTCAATCGCCTCTTCCGAAGACCATGCGGTTTCGACGGCGTAGCTTTCCTTTCCCAACGTCGTTGAAACGACCTTCAGGATGTTTTTTTCGTCGTCCACTACAAGGATATTATGTTTTTGCATATTCATGCGCCGGTATTTCTATCGTGAATGTCGTGCCTTTGCCGAAGGTGCTGACGACCTCGATCCTGCCGCCGTGTTCTTTGACGATCCGGTCGACAATAGCGAGGCCGAGGCCCGATCCTCTCGTTTTCGTAGTATAAAATGGTTTGAAGATTTTTTCAATATCTTCGCCGCGTATGCCCGTGCCGGTATCCTGAACGGATACTTTCAGCGAGGCCGCCGCCGCTTCAGTGGTAATCGTTATGGCGTCTCCTTCGCCGGACACGTCCATCGCGTTAATGAGGAGGTTCAAAAGCGCCTGTTTGATCCGCGAAAAATCACACTGAACGGGAGGGATATGTTCATCCATCAGGACGATCACCTCGATGTTTCTCTCGGTTGCCTCCTGCCTGATGAGCTCTACCGTGGTTTTCACGATTGCATTGATATCGCATGTTTTTAACTTGAGCGGGGCCGGCTTCGAGAAGCCGAGCAGGCTGGACGTTATCTCGTTCAGCCGCATCACCTCTTCCTCGATGATGGAAAGAAACTCGGCGAGGATTTCTCCTTGAAAATTTTTTTTGAGATACGATGTCGCCAGACGTATTGAGTTGAGGGGATTTTTTGTTTCGTGCGCAACCGTCGTCGCCATCTCGCCAAGGGTGGACAGTCTTTCCATCCTCGCTTTTTCCGCATTCGCTTTCTCCAGTTCGGTCAGGTTGTACTTGAGGTCCTTTACCATCTGATTAAAGACTTCCACCAGTTCGTTTATCTCGTCTCCGCATGACTCTTTATACACGACACATTTCCTGCAGTCCCCGATCTTCTGGGCGAACTGCCCTTGCACGGTTCCGCGGCAGAATGTTCCGGCGATGGCCCAGCACCGCAGCTTGCCGTATGACGGGCAATCTTTTTTGTTGCAGTTGAGCCGCTCCCAGCACTTTACGACCAGGGGGTTCTCAACCTCAACATCGAGGTTTCCGGTCTGCACGTCGATCATCCGGTCTTTCAGCCTTCGAATAGGTTTTGTCAAAAAATTGGAAACCAAGAAGGCGCCGGCTATCCCGCCGACCAGGACGAATCCCGTGATCATGTAGATATACTTTTCGAGATTCCTCAGCCGGGCCTCGATGACCGCGTCAATATCGTCCATCGAGTAGCCGATCGTTGCAAGGCCGAGTACCTTGTCGCCGATCTTGATCGGAACCGAAAATTCCTTGACCGGTTCGTACTCATAGCTGTACTCCCTGACCGCTTCCTTGCCGCCCGAAAGGGCGCCGGCAAGCTCTGGGGAATTCTGCCTGAGTGTAGAGCCGAGGAGGGAGAGTTTCGTGTGCGCGACGATCACCCCGTTACTGTCCGCGATCATTGCATAGGCGCTCGGCGCAACACCGTGCACGGTATTGACGAGTTCATTGAGGCGTAGCGGGTCAAACACCAGCAGCGGCTCGGCTGCGTCATGGGCAAGGTTTCTCGTCATTGCGAGATTGCTCTCGAATGTGGCCTGCCTCAGTGCCCCCTTCTGGTAATCAATGATGAGGATCGCGACGCCGGACATTGTGAAAAAGATAAGAAGGATCACGGCGATGGAAAACTTCAGCCCGAGGCTCGATCTATTTGACTTCATATCGTTTTATCCGTTTCCGCAGGCCGTCGTAATCCGCATCGGTCGCAGCCTTAAAGCATAGAATATGCGCAGCTGACAGAACGCGTTGTTCCGTGAGATCAAGGAGGCCCTTCCTCACCATCTCCACGATACCCCGGTCTGCATTTCTCGATGCGGCAAACGGCCAGTTCGCAATATAGGGGGTCCTGGCTATGATCCTGATCTTGGTGAGGTCGATCTCTTCCTTGAGCACATCGAGAGCGGTCTCTCTGACGAAGCCGGCGTCGACGTTCTTCCGGTACACATTCAGGATGACCTCTTCCTGTCTCTTCCCTTCCGCCAGCCGGAGGTCCTTGAACGCGTCGATTCCGTTTTCGTTCAAAAGCAGCTTTTGCGCGAGGAAACCGCCTGCCGATCTGTAGGAGACGGCCATGACCCGTTTGCCCCGGAGGTCCTCGATGGTCCTGATCGCGCTGTCTCTATGCGTAATGATGATGCCGCGGAAGATGTCGCCCGATTTTTCGATGAACGTGTTGGCCAAGGCGGACAGGTACCCTTCGTCGGCAAGCTGTATGTAGATGTACGGGTTTGAATAGGAGAATTGGACCTCGCCCCTTTTGACGGTATCGAAAAAATCCTCGAAGTCCCTCGGAATCACGAGCTTGAACTCATATCCCGTTTTTTTCGTAAGGTACCTCATGAGCGGATCGAAGCGGTCGAACAGTGTTATCGCCGAATAGAGGGGAAGGATCGCGACCTTGACGGAGTTTTTCCCGTATTCGAGGTAGTTTTTCCCCGTAAGATTCTTTATCATGACGCGGACGACGTCAAAGTCCCTGTCTTCGGCGGGCGCAAAGCCGTCGATGTCCTTCAAACCTGCTATCAGGGCCGGATCACGCGTTTTCTCTATGGAAAGGAGAGCGCGCCGGACCGTACTTCGCAAGCCGGAGGGCAGGCCCGAAGAGGCGCAGAGGGTGTACTGGGGAATCGCCTCGGACACATCAATGATCTTGAGGCCGGCGGCGAGATACTTTAGCGCCACCCGCTCGCTCAGACCGCCGATGTCGTGCCGTTTGGCCAGGACCGAGAGGGCGATCCGGTCCTCCTGCTCGAGGTAGTCGACGGACTTGAAATCAGCGAGGCCGATGCCCACCTCCTTGAACATGACGGCGGGGATAAGATACGAGGAAGAGGAATGGATATTGCCGAGTGCCAGCCGTTTCCCCTTTGCTTCGACGATCTTGGTAACCGGGGAATCCTTCCGCGTCACGATGACGCTTTTGTACGTTGATGATCCTCCCAGGATCGTCTTGGCAAGGGGCACGACCCCGTATTGCCGCCGGGCCTCGCAATAGGCGGACGGATCAAGATACGCAAGGTCGGCCCTGCCCGTACCGATGGTGTCGATGGCATCCTGGTAATTTTGCGCTACTTCCAGGATGATCTTCCGTGATACCGCCTTTTCGAGATAATCCTTGAGAGGAAGGAACTTCTCGTACATCACGCTCACGTTCTCAACGGGCAGAATAATGAGTACGAGCGGCGCAGGGCCGGATTGCGCTTGTCCTGCGTGTCCGGATGACGTCGCACTGCAAATACCCACTGCGGCCGCGAGCAAAGCAAGCACGATGCGCTTCATGGCACATTATACGGACAAAAGTGAAAAATTTGCAACAGGCAAAGTTACCTGTTTCCTCTTTTTTGTCGAGAGCGTCGTGCAAATCGGAACAAGTCGCCGTCGGCCATTGTCCCTTTCGGAACAGGAAATCACAGCCGGATGAATCAAGCGCGATGATATATCAGGCATTTATCTGTTGGCATCTTCGTTGCAGGGTACAAAAATAAGGCTTTCAGGAAGATAAGAGCGAGACAGGCCGTTTTCAAGAGTGACAGGGCCATGCCGGGCGGGAATATTAAAGTGGATAAAACACTTGATGTCAGGGGGCTCGTATGCCCTCGTCCGAAGGTTATAGCGGAACATACGCTGGAAAAGATGGAGTCCGGCCAGTCCTTGTGCGTGATAACGAACGACATGAGCACGATGCAAAGCATCCCCTCGCTCTGTGAAAGCATGGGCTATGAGGTGCTCGATTTCAGCGAGGACGGAGGAGTACTGTATTTTACGATCAGGAAGTAGAAACCGTTGCCACGGTGCGTCGCTTTCGGTTTTTTCCGGTACAACAAGAAATCTCACAAGCACGAATCCTCCTTCCCTTTTTGCCCTGCTGCATGCCGCAGCAGGGTATTTTTTTCCGCCCCGTGCGGTTAAACAGCGCCGTGGCGTCCGCAGGTCATCACGTTGATGTATCCAATCGGGACACTTATGAATCTCCTTACGCTGATTGTCCGATCATCATTGTTCTGTTTGGGACAATTTAAAGGGGAAAACTGTTCCTTTTGGGACAATATTTTGTTCGAGATATTTTAAAAAACAATAGGTTAGCTATGGTACATATATTGCTACTTTATTACGCGTACACTACAAGTATGCTTTTTGTGATCAGGCATACGGAAATGCGGGAAAGGAGGACTGAATAGGTAACTATACTTTAGGAAATCGGGTAAGGAAAGGTCATTAACTAAATTTTAAGGAGATATTAACATGATACGCAGGAAAACGGGAAGAATCGCTGGGTATTTATTGCTGTCTGTCTTTATTTCACTGATTAGCTCTTCGGCCTTCAGTGCAGACTATGCCAACCCGAAACTATTAGTGACGCCGACAGATGTGGAAAAAAATGCTAAAACGTGGATCGTGCTCGACTGCAGGGATGTTAAGACAGTAACGGATAAGAAAACAGGAGCGATCTTGCAAGGATATTCCGATGGGCATATCCCCGGCGCCGTAAATCTGGGCGGCGATTGTTCGAAAGTTCTGAGAACAAAAGAAGACGAAACGGTTTTTAAGGATACAAAAAAATACGAACAGATACTGGGCAACGCAGGGATAAGCAATGGGAATACAGTGGTGGTCTATGGCGATACACCGAGAATCACTCATGCCACGGTCGGTTTCTGGATACTTGAGTATCTGGGGCAGAAAGATGTCCGCTTCCTGAATGGCGGAATAAATGCATGGGAGGCGGCTGGCAGGAAACTGGACACCGCCGAAACGAAACTTCCCCCGAAGCGCTATAAAGTCCACCTGGTAAGGAGCAGGATCGCCACAACGGAAGAGGTACTGAAGATAGCAAGGGGAGAAGTAAAGGGCCCCCAGATAGTGGACGCCAGAACGCCGGCAGAGTATGCGGGCACGGACGTGAGGGCGAAGAGGGGCGGCCATATTCCGCACTGCGTATTAAATGTCTCCCACACCGAGCTCTACGACAAGGCCACCGGTAAGATAAAGTCCATGGATGACCTGGAAAAACTTTTCGGGAAACTGAACAAGAACGAGAGGGTCATCCCCCACTGCCAGACGGGAACCCGATCCACGCTTGCGTACCTGGCGTTCAGGCTGATGGGCTTCAAGGACCCGGCCAATTATGATGATTCATGGATTATCTGGGGAAATAGAGAGGACACGCCGATAGAAAAATAATGCGTGCTTGCGCTGAATAGGAGCGGTAAGGTCATCGCTATTCGGATCAAAGGGGGGATAGGGACATGCAAGAAAAGGCAAAAGGCATAAGTGAAGACTGGCTGGCGGTATGGATTGGACTGTTTATCTTTGTCGTCTCGCTCGGGGCCTTCGTGGGCGCGGACGTCCTGAAGTGGGGCGTGACGACCGGCGTGTGGACGAGCC
>JAWOJY010000114.1:0-12818 GCA_033854515.1 Nitrospirota bacterium | reverse complement strand
ATCCAAAGCGTGACATGGCGCTTTCTTCGCTCGCGGGCCCCGGAATCAATATACTCATGGCGATCGGGTGTGCAGCGGTGCTCCGACTGGCGATGCCCGCTGCCGAAAAGTTTCTGCCGGAGCACGTATGGTCATGGTTTGCCGAGCCTACGGAACTGATGTTTCTTTACGGGGTGCTCATCAACGTCGTGCTCGCCGTGCTTAACATGATCCCTATCCCGCCGCTTGACGGCAGCAGGGTGGTCTACTGGCTTCTTCCCGAGAAACAAGCAATGGTCTATTATCGCTTGGAACGATACGGGATGTTGGTTCTTCTCGCACTTTTTGCATTCGGTTTGCTGGGAAGGATAATTTTCCCTATAATAGAACCTATCCTCTATCTTCTCTTGGGAGAAAAGATCTTTTAAGAAAGACGGAATTCACTTCAGATGGGCACGGATACACTGAGAAAAGATGACAGTTGGGAACCCGGACCTCGGACGCGTCTTTTTATCACGGTTTAACCGCGTTCATCCGTGGCTTATCGAAGGAACAGGTCATGGCAAAAAAACGTGTCTTAAGCGGAATGCAGCCGAGCGGTCTGATGCACCTCGGCAATCTCATGGGCGCCCTTGACAACTGGAGGCAACTGCAAGACCGGTACGAGTGCTACTATTTCATCGCCGACTGGCACGCCCTTACCACGAACTATGCCGATACATCGAAGCTCCGCACCTACGTGCAGGAAATGGTCATCGACTGGCTCGCCGCCGGTCTCGACCCGGAGAAATCGGTCATCTTCCGGCAGTCGCTCGTGCCCGAGCATGCCGTGCTCCACGTGCTCTTGTCCATGTCCACGCCGCTCCCCTGGCTCGAGCGGGTGCCGACCTACAAGGAAAAAATCGAGCAGATCCAGGACAAGGACATGAACACCTACGGGTTCCTGGGCTACCCCGTGCTGCAGGCTGCCGACATTCTTATCTACAAGGCCCATTTCGTGCCCGTTGGCATCGACCAGCTTCCGCACCTCGAGTTGACGCGCGAGATCTGCCGCAGGTTCAACTCGTTCTACGGCGAGGTCTTCCCCGAGCCCCAGCCGCTTATGACCGAGTACCCCAAGCTTCCCGGCACCGACGGCCGCAAGATGAGCAAAAGCTACAACAACACCATCAACCTTTCGGACAGCCCGGAGGCGATTACCAAAAAGATCATGGCCATGGTCACCGATCCTGCGCGGGTGCGCAGGCAGGACCCCGGAAACCCCGACGTTTGCCCGCTGTTCGCGCTCGACAGAATATTCGCACCCAAATCATGGCAGGACTACATCGACGTGGAATGCCGGCGTGCAGGCGTCGGGTGCGTTGACGACAAGCGGGAACTGCTCAAACACCTGCTCGCCTACCTCAAGCCCATGCAGGAGCGGCGGAAGGAGCTTGCGGCCCGCCCGGAAAAGGTCACGGAGATCATCGAGGAAGGCTCGCGCCGCGCCCGCGCCGTTGCCGCCGGGACGCTGGCTGCGGTGAATGAAGCGATGAAGCTGTAGCCTCCTCGCTCCAATGCCGGCCCTTCTGCGATCGCTCTTTCTTTGTCTCCACTCTTCCTGCGTGCTCTCCGGTGAACGTCCCGGACTAGAAAAAGCCTTGACAATACAGGGCGTCTCCCCTATTATTCCTTTAAACGCCTCTCCGGGAAATACCTCATGATAACAACACTCCAAGACGTCTTGAAAGAATATAAGTCCGACATGGAACGCATGGAGCACAGGATCCATGAGAGCCTGGGCACCGACGTTCCGCTCATTCAGCAGGTGAGCACATACATCCTCGGCTCGGGCGGCAAGAGGTTCCGTCCCCTGCTCCATCTCCTCTCGGCGCGGCTGTGCGGATACCGGGAGCACAACGCCGAATACCTCCTCGGAAGCGTCGTGGAATACATCCATACGGCCTCCCTCCTTCACGACGACGTAGTCGACGAGGCGAAGGTCCGGAGGGGCAGGTCCTCGGCGAACTCTCTCTGGGGAAACCAGGCGAGCATCCTCGTCGGAGACTACCTGTACTCCAAGGCGCTCTACCACGCGGTACGGCTCCAGAACCAGCGCGTGATGGACGTCCTCTCCGAAACCACGACGACCATGTCCGAGGGTGAAGTCCTCCAGCTCATGCAGATCCAGAACATCGACATCACCGAGGCGGACTACTTCCGGCTCGTTGAATGCAAGACGGGCGTGCTCATCTCCGCGTCCTGCAGGCTCGGCGCAATCATCAGCAAGGCCCCGCTCTCCCAGGAGGACGCGCTGACGGCGTACGGGAAGAACCTGGGTTTCGCGTTTCAGATCACCGATGACACCCTCGATTACGCGGCCGACCAGAAACGGCTCGGCAAGGTGCTCGGCAAGGACCTGGCCGAGGGCAAGGTCACCCTTCCGCTCATTTACACGATCCGAAAAGCCTCCTCCGATGAGAAAGAGCGGCTCAGGGACATTCTCGAGGCCGATACGATCATCGACAGCGACCTTGCCTACACGCTCGGGCTGATGGAAAAATACGATGCCGTCGACGAAGCGCTCCGCGTGGCGCAATCGTTTTCCGATGCATCGAAAGCCGCCCTTAACTCCTGCCCCGATTCGGCGCCGCGCCAGGCGCTCATGGCGCTCGCAGACTATGTGGTGCAGCGAGAGATGTAATGCACCCCCTCGTCAAGATAGCAAAAGACGCCGTCGAACTCTATGTGCGTGAAGGTAAGGCACTCCAGATTCACGAGCGCGACCTGCCGCCGGAATTGAAGGAGCGGGCCGGCGTCTTTGTCTGCTTGAAGATCAACGGGGACCTGCGCGGCTGCATCGGCACCTATCTGCCGGCGGAGCCCACGATCGCCCACGAGACGGTGCGGAACGCCGTCAGCGCCGCCACCTGCGATCCCCGTTTTCTGTGCGTGCGGCCCGAGGAGCTGGACGGGATCGAGTATACCGTGGACGTGCTCACGCTGCCGCAGTCCGTCGGGGACCGCAGCGAACTCGACCCGAGGCGCTACGGCGTGATTGTGCAGGCTGGGGGCCGGCGGGGTCTGCTCCTGCCCGACCTCGACGGCGTGGATTCGGCAGAGCAGCAGATCGGCATTGCCATGATGAAAGCCGGGATACCGAAAGGAACCCCCGTAATGATATTCAAATTCGAGGTGAGACGCTACACGTGATGCCCGAAGACAACGAAATGACGGAAGTCAGGAGGACAAAGATGGAGAGAATGGAACGGGATGATCGTGATACGGCGCAGAAGGCAAAGCTCGTGTTCCTCACGCTTGCCGCGGCGGTCGCGATCCTGCTCATCGTAAGTTTTGTCTATGCGAACAAGGCACGCCACGAGCGTGACGCCGCAAAGCAGGAACTCGAGGCGGTGAAACAGGACAATGCCAAACTCGAACAGATGGTCAAGGACCTGAACCAGGAGAACGAGGCGCTCAAGAAGAAAAGCCAGCAGCTCGAGGCAAAAGCAAAGGCCAGACCCGCGGCGAAGAAAAAGACTGCTTCCTCGAAAAGCACGTCGGCAAAAAAATCGTCCAAGAAATCAAAACATAAATAGCATCGTGCGGGAAACCGCCGGGACAGGGAATCGCGTGTTTGCCTCCGGCATGGGCGTCACGGCCTGCCCGCGGGGCAGCGCGTCAGTCCACGATAAGACGGAACGGAGTGTACTTTGAATACCGGTCAGACTGTCAAGTCCTTTGAATACACGAATGATTTTCTCTATATCATTATCCGTCAGTCCCCTGAGCACGGACCAAAGACGTTCCTCTTCTGCTCCGGCGTTAACCTTACCCGTTTCCGGCCCCTCTCAGACGGGAATTTCGGCATCTGTTCGAACCCCGCGTTCAAAGGTCTCCAGCTTTTGAGGGCGGACGTGTCGGCCTTCTCTAACGAACGAGGGGTCAGGCCGAAAGGCGTCAGCGAAAACCCCTGTGCAGTCGTCACACCCCGCGGAAACGGCTGGTACCGTGAAAGCCTGATGCTCCGGGATGTACGGGACGGTTTCCCGCAGGTACTGCTGCGGTTCAGCGTCGCGACCCTGGTGAAAAGAGTGCTTGCCGTATGCGCTCCGGGCGAAAAGCCGCCCGATTTTTTCCCCCATCCCCGGAAGCTCCAGGCGTATCTCGAATCGTTGAGCGTGAAAAAATAAGAGATTTGCGGACGAAAGATCGGGATAATGTCATCCGTTGCGATCATCAAAGACAACCGCTATATGGAGCACAACCCCGGTGAAGGCCATCCCGAAAGCCCGAACCGGCTGCGCGTCATCTATGGTCTCGTCGAAAAAGAATTCGGCGACCTTCCCCTCATCCCTCCCCGGCTTGCCACTCAAGAGGAACTCGGGTTGGTTCACGATCCGTATTACATACAAACGGTGGCGGACACCGCAGGCAGGCCTTTTTCCAGCCTCGACCCGGATACAGGGCTTTCACCCCGTTCCTACGAGATAGCCCGGCTCGCCGCCGGAGGCCTGCTTGAAGCGGTGGATAGAATGCTTTCATCTTCCAGAACTGCGAAGCCCCCCATCCCCCCTTTGTCAAAGGGAGGCAAGGCTGGAGTTACTCCGAACTCTGAACCCCGAACTGCGAACTCAGTTTTCGCTTTCGTGCGCCCGCCCGGCCACCACGCGGAACCCGGCAGGGGCATGGGTTTTTGCCTGTTCAACAACGTGGCCATTGCGGCAGAGTATGCAAAAGAAAAATACGGCCTCACGAGAATCCTGATCGTCGACTGGGACCTTCACCACGGCAACGGCACGCAGCGAGCGTTCTACGGCGACCCGCAGGTGCTGTATTTTTCCTCTCACCAGTATCCCTACTATCCCGGCACGGGGAGCTTCGATGAGACCGGAAGCGGCAAGGGTGAAGGGTTCACGGTGAATGCTCCTTTGCCGGCGGGTTTCGGAGATGCTGAATATCTCGCCATCTACAGCAGGACGGTGAAACCCATTGCGCTCGAATACCGGCCGGAGCTGATCCTGGTTTCGGCTGGCTTCGATCCTTTCATCAGGGACCCGCTCGGCGGTATGAAGGTGACCGCTGAAGGCTTCGGCGCCCTCGCCGGCATCGTGCTCGACATTGCGCGGGAAACCTGCCCCGGCAAGGTGCTCCTCGCTCTTGAAGGAGGATATAGTCCGGAAGGCTTGCGGGACGGCGTGAGGGCCGTTCTCAAGACCCTGCTCGGCAATCCTCGCCGGACGCAGGCAGGCGCCCCCTCGCCCGCGGCGGAAACGGTAATAGAGCACATCATCGCGCGTCATAAGAAACACTGGAACAGCCTGCGATGAGGGAGTTCGGTCGACGATCGAGTGAAAACCTCACGATTTGTTGACTTATACCGCGCAATTCTGGTATGATCGTGACCATGCCACTTTTTGCGTACACGGCGGCGCGGGAGGACGGGACTTCCCTTTCCGATGAGGCGATGGCGGCAAACGCCGAGGAACTCCGCCAAAGCCTCGAAGCCAAAGGCTACCTGGTCCTGAAACTCGAGAAAAAAAGGACGCGGCTCAGGGGCAGCCGCGGCAGCGCGAAAGATTTTCTTATATTCAATCAGGAGTTCACCACGCTCGTCAGGGCAGGTCTGCCCATCCTCCGGGCCCTCGAAATCCTCCGCAGGCGGACCGAAAACCGGGCCTTCCACGCGGCCCTCGAGAGCGTCATCCATGAGATCACGGGCGGCTCCGCGCTGTCGGACGCAATGGCCGCGCACCCCGCCTTTTTTTCACCGCTCTACACTGCAACCGTGCGGGCCGGGGAGAAGAGCGGCGCGCTTGTAGACGTGCTCCGGCGTTTTATCGAATACCAGAAAAAGATGCTCGCCGTCCGGCGGAAACTCGTCACGGCGCTTGCCTATCCGGCCTTTCTCGTCATCGCACTGATCGCGGTGCTCACCCTCTTTTTCCTCTATATCATCCCCAACTTCACCCAGATGTACGGCAATCAGGCGGGTTCCCTCCCGCTTTTGACGTCGCTGCTCGTTGCATTTACCGGAGCGCTCACGTCCTACGCGCCGTTCATCTTCATCGGGATTGTCGCCGCCGGGACCGGAGTGTACCTGTGGCAGAGGACGGATTCCGGGCGGCGGATGCTCGACGGCCTGAAATTACGGATCCCGGTCATCAAGGCGCTCATCCTCCAGTACATCCTCGCCCAGGTCACGAGAACGCTCGCCACCGTGCTCCGCGGCGGCATCCCGTTGGTGCAGGCGCTCGACACGACGGCGGGCGTGATCAGCAACAAAGTGGTGGCGCAGAAAATTTCCGAAGCGAGGAAACTGGTGACCGAGGGCGTGAGCCTCGCCGACGCCTTCGAACGCACCCGCCTCGCGCCGGACATGACGGTGCGGATGATCGAGGTCGGCGAATCGTCCGGCGATCTGCCGCAAATGCTCGATGACGTTGCAGAGTTCTATGACCAGGAAGTGGAGAACCGGCTCACTGTGCTCACGACCATGATCGAGCCGATGCTCATGCTCACGATGGGCCTTGTGATCGCCGTGATCGTCGTGGCGCTGTACCTTCCTATATTCGAAATGGGGGCGCGACTGAAATGACCTCATTCAGAAGAAGACGGTTGGGAGATATCCTTGTTGCCAAGGGCGCAGTGACCCAGGCGCAGATCAGCGACATTCTGGGGAAGACCGACGGCCGCGAGAAGCGTATCGGTGAACTGCTCGAGGCCGAGGGGCTGATCACCGAGGAGGTCCTCGCCCAGGCGCTCGCAGAGCAGCGCGACCTCCGGTATCTTGACCTGGAAGGCTTTCGCATCGCCCCGGCGTTCATTGAAAAAATTCCGGTCGACCTCATGCACCGGTACCAGTTCATCCCCGTCGAGAACGCGGGCGAAGCGCTCGTCGTCGCCATGACGGACCCCAACAACATCCCGGCCATCGACGAACTCGAGATGATACTCGACAAACCGCTCGAGATCTGCGTCAGCACCCCCTCGGCGATCAGGAACGTGCTCAAGCAGAGCGGGGCCTCGGAGCGCGTGCTCCAGACGGTTTCGGAGGACTTCAAATTCCACATCGTCAAGGAACAGGAAGACGGCGAGGAAGTTCTCTCGCTCGAATCGATCGACAAGGACGAGAGCCCGATCATCAAGCTCATGCATACGACGATCTTCGACGCCATCGAGCGCCGCGCGAGCGACATCCATATCGAGGCAACGGACAGGAACGTCCAGATCAAGTACCGCATCGACGGCGTCGTTTACCCCGCCACGGAACCCATCGATATCCAGTACCACAGCGCGATCATCTCGCGCATCAAGGTGATGAGCGACCTCGATATCGCCGAGCGGCGCGTGCCCCAGGACGGCAGGTTCAAGCTCCGCACCGCTCACAAGACCATCGATTTCCGCGTCTCGATCCTTCCGAGCGCCTTCGGCGAGGACGTCGTGATCCGCATCCTCGACCGCGAGGCCATTACCGCGGGGGTGAACGAACTCAGGCTCGACACGCTCGGCTTCAACGACACCGACCTTCGCAGGTTCCGGAAAAGTATCCGCGAGCCGTACGGCATGGTTCTCGTTACCGGACCGACGGGAAGCGGCAAGACGACCACCCTTTACGCGGCCATCACCGAGATCAACACCGGCCAGGATAAAATCATCACCATCGAAGATCCCGTTGAGTACCAGCTTCGGGGCGTCGTCCAGATACCGGTGAACGAGAAGAAGGGGCTCACCTTCGCGCGGGGACTCCGCTCGATCCTGCGGCACGACCCCGACAAGATCATGGTGGGAGAGATCCGCGACGCCGAGACCGCCCAGATCGCCGTGCAGTCCGCCCTCACCGGCCACCTGGTGTTCACGACGGTGCACGCGAACAACGCCTTCGACGTGCTCGGGCGTTTCCTCAACATGGGCATCGAGCCGTACAACTTCGTCTCTTCGCTCAACTGTATCCTTGCCCAGCGGCTCGTGAGGATACTCTGCCCCAGGTGCAAGAAACAGGTCAAGCTCTCGGGGGAGGAGCTTGAGGACTCGGCGATCGATATTGAGAAGCACCATGACCACTTCTTCTCCGAAGCCGTTGGATGCAAGGAATGCAATTACACCGGCTACCGGGGCAGGAAGTCGATCACTGAGTTCCTCGACCTTTCCGACCGCATCAGGGAGATGATCCTCGAGAAGCGGCCGTCGTCGGAAATCAGAAAGGCGGCCATCGGCGAGGGTATGACGACCCTCCGGCAGTCGGCGGTCGCCAAGGTCCTGGCCGGAGAGACCACCTTCAAGGAAATCAACAGGGTAACGTTCATAGAATGAAGATTCGACATTCAAGAATCAACATTCAAGGTTCAGCGCCTACTCTGCGCGCCGCACTTACCGTTCGCCGTGCCGTCAGTCGCGGCTTCACTTACATCGCGCTCCTCGTCGCTATCGTGATTATCGGCATATCCCTCGGCGCGGTGACCCGATACTGGTCGAACATATCGCTCAGGGAAAAAGAGGAAGAGCTGCTCTTTCGCGGCGATCAGTACCGGAAGGCCATCGAAAGCTACACAAGGGCCGTTCCCGGCCGGGTGGAATTTCCGGCAAGCATCGACGATCTGCTCGCTGACAACAGGACCGCAGTGCTGAAGCGCCACCTTCGCCGGAAGTACAAAGACCCCGTCTCCGGGGAAGATTTCGTAGAGATCCGCGATCAGACGACAAGGCGCATCATCGGAGTGAACAGCCCGAGCGACAAGGAGCCGCTCAAGCAGGCGAACTTCCCCGAAGAGGACAGGGACTTCGAGGGAAAAAAGAAATACAGTGAGTGGAGATTTTTGTATATCCCCCAGCCGGGCCAGTTGCCGCCCGGCTACCCTCTGCCTCAAGGAGCCCTGCCGCCATCCACACCCGGAATGACGCTCTCTCCGGGGGTGTCGATGCCGGCGCCGGTTCAGCCGCCCGGCATGCAGAACTAATCGGTGTGAAAATGCTTTGACCCTGAAAGGTCCTTAGAACCCTCTCTACCCGGTACCTGCCGATGAAATCTTGCACCTTCACCTGTTTTCCCATTATGGATCGTCCGGAACATGCGCAACTTTAGTTCGACGTTTCCGATTTGCAATCACAGAAAACAGACCTATACTAAAAATAGAGACGCACAAGCCCGGTAACTACATGAGAACATGCGATGAGTGCTGGTAAAAAGATACTGCTCTGGTTCGGCGGGGCAGCGGCCGTTGTCCTGGCGCTCCTCGCGGCCGCCCTGCTGCTAGCGCCGGCTTTCATAAATTCACCGAAGACGAAAGAGAGCATCCGGGCGGCGATGTCGCGGGAAGCCGGCGGAGAGGTGACATTTCAAAGGCTGGATTTCTCGCTTTTTCCCCGCCCCCATGCAGTCGTACGGAGATTGGTCATCTCAATCCCCAAAAGGCTCGCCGGCTCCGTGGAGTCCCTCAGCGTCTACCCCAGGATATTTCCTCTTCTGAAAGGCAAAGTACTCATTGCCGAGATACGGAGCCGGACGCCTGATTTTACGGTCACGCTCGGTGAAGAGACGGGCAGGAAAGGCCAGCGCCCGTTTTCTCTTGCAGCCATGAAAGCAAAGCTCACGTCTTCAGCCTCTTCCCTCGAATCGATTGCACCGGGCCTTGTCCTGCGCATAGAGAACGGCACGCTCGTTCTCGTGAAGAGCGGGCGTCCCGCTCTTTCCTTAAGAAACGTGAATGCCCGTCTTACGGCTCCGCCGGAAGAAATGGAAATTTCCATCAAGGCGGACACAGATCGCTGGGGAGCCGCTTCATTGCATACCGGATTTTCCTTTGACCGGGACAGCGCCGAAGTGAAAGACCTGTCGGGATCATTGTGGCATTCTTCGCTGTCCGGCCTTTCCGCGCGCCTCTCCTTGAAAGAGCAGGGATATCTGGACATTTTCTCGGGAACGGGCTCCCTATCGCTCGCCGACCTTTCTCAATGGCGCTCCCTGTCGGGAAGCTTGAGCACGGCGCTGAAAAACGTGAACGAACTCGGCGGAACGGTCATCCTCTCGTCGATAAACGTTTCAGGCCCCCTTTCACCGCCCGCGGCATTGCAGATCAAGATAACCGGCACAGCGGAAAACGTCGTCGTCGATTCGAAGCTGCTCCCTGCCCTTTTTTCGCTGAACGGCCAATTCGATCTGGAAAGCGCCTCACTCGCGATGGCGGGTCTTTCTGCTTCGCTCGGCAGGTCGTCGGTCTCCGGGGTCTCGGGCGGCTTCCGATGGGGAAAAGCCCCGCAAATCGAGGTCCTTTCCGGCACGGCGGTCATTTTCCTGAACGAAGTCTATCGATGGCGGTCATCATTCAAGGGTTTAAGTGAAGTCCTCAAAGATGTGAAGGGACTGAAGGGCACGGTCAGGCTCTCTTCAATGAGCTTCGCGGGACCGCTCTCGCGGCCACGCGTCTGGCAGATGGCTGCAACGGGGAATATGGAAAACGTTGTCCTCGATTCTCCGCTTCTTCCGGGACCTGCCGCCCTGTCTCAGGGGAAATTCAGCTTTGCCGAGAAAAAAATTTCTTTTAGCGGCGTCCGCGGCGCCATAGTGGATTCGTCGTTTCTGGTGTCCGGTGCTCTCCAGGGCTTTCCCGATGGCTTCGACGCGGCAGACCTCTCCCTGAACGGAAATGCGGGCCGGGAAATCGTCGAATGGGCATTCAGGACATTCAACCTGCCGCACGACTTCGCCCCTGCCACGCCGATGGACCTTTCCCGGGTCCGCATTCTGTGGCAAAAAAAAGCCGGAATATCGCTGGTGGGAAACGCATCCATCATGAACGGCCCGACCATTTCAATAGACTTCGTCCGCAATCCGGAGGAAATCGCAGTTCGCCGTGCGACGATCAAGGACCAGAAGTCGAACGCGACCCTGTCTTTTACGCGCCGGAAGGAGGCCACGGCCTTCTCCTTTTCCGGGAGCCTTGCGCAGGCCACCGTGAACAGCATCTTTATTTACAAAACGTTCGGCCACGGAAAAATTCGGGGAGACCTGCACGCGAACATCGTGGCGGACCGGCCCGGGGATTCCTCGGCACAGGGAAACCTCGAGGGAAATGATGTCATTATTCCCTTGGGGCTCGCCGTGCCGGTGAGGGTGGACAGCTTTGCGCTCCACGCTGGTAAAGGCGTCCTCACCATCGACTCGGCGAAAGTGACCTGGGGAGATGATCAATTCTCCTTGAACGGGGACGTGAGCGCGTCGCAGGAGGGGCTCGTCGTCGACATGAACCTGGCTTCGACCGGTGTCATCCAGGTGGATGAACTGCGGCGGTCCATCGAGGCGGTGACCAGGGAGAAGAAACCCGCAAAAGAAAGCGCACCGTCCAAAAAACTGGTCATCCGGGGGATGATTCAATTCAAATCCCCCTCTATTGTCTACGGCCGATACATGATAAGCCCCGTGCAGGCCGTGGCCACCATCGGTCCCGAGGGGGTGAGCGCGGCCGTCACCGATGCAGAGGTATGCGGCCTTTCCATCCCCGGCACCATCGTTTTTTCCCGTCAGGGCGTTCAACTGAATTTTAAAACGAGCGCCGAAAAGCAGAAGCTGGAGTCCTCGATCCTCTGTTTATCGGGATCGGATGTAGGTATGACGGGCACCTTCGACCTGAGCGCGGATGTCAGCGCGCGGGGAAAAAGCGGGGCTTTGCTCTCAACCCTCGAGGGAAAGGTAGATTTCAGAGCAAAAAAAGGGAAAATTTACCGCTATCCGCTGCTGGCAAAGATTTTCTCCGTTCTCAGCGTGACGGAAATCTTCCGGGGGAAACTCCCCGAGCTGGGGGGGACCGGATTTTCGTATAACTCCATGACCCTGAAAGGAAAACTGCATAACGGCAAGCTCGAGTTGGAGGAGATGCTCCTTGACGGCTCAACCATCGACATCATCGCCCAGGGAGACGTCGACATCGACCAAAAAAAGATGGACCTCGTTGTTCTCGTGGCGCCTTTTTCGACGATAAACTGGATCATCAGGCACATTCCGCTCGTTGGGAAGATCCTCGGCGGGACCCTTATCTCCATCCCCGTCAAGGTGTCCGGCGATCTTTCGAACCCTGATGTTACTTTCCTCGCCCCTTCGGCGGTGGGATCAAGAATACTGGAGATATTGAAGAACATTGTCGAGCTTCCCGTGGAGATCATATCACCTGTTCTGCCGAAAGAAAAGGAAAGCGAAAAATAGACCAGAAGGGCATATCAGGAAAGAGACAATCTGAGGGACGGAATAGAGTGTAAAAAGGATTGAGGATAATGGACCTGCCCCCCCGAAAATAGTGCCATTTCCGATTAGAGTGTGACTCCCGCTGAATTCAAGCTGCAAGAGTTGTCAAAGATCGGTCAAAACCTCTAATTGCAAGTGGCACTACAATGGGGGGTAGCTCCACATCTCCCCCATTTAAGAAAGATTGCAACCACGACACATCCGTGTGACAAACTTTTTATTGGTCTTCCACCCGGACTGGGATATCGGCTTGTCCATCAACGTTGTCGTGCATGTGCTGCATGCTCTCACCGTGATTGTGCCTGTGCTCGGCTTGCGTGTGGTTTTCTTCGGACCTGTGCTCGACCTGCAGCATATGCATCCCGCTAAAGATCATCATCACTCCCATCATGACTACCATGATAGCGGTTACGACTTCGCCTCTCTGATTACGCATATTACCTCTCTTTTATATGGTCCCGTTGGATGAGCTCAGCTCGTTTATGAGCGTCTGCACGTCTGTTGTGGTTAGGCCTGATTTGTTCATCGTTGACCCCATGAACGTTGTCATCGCAGTCGAGAGTCCGCTCATACCGGCTGTTGATGACATCATAGCGCCGCCGCCCATCATGCCGCCTCCCATGCC
>JAWOJY010000113.1:0-13532 GCA_033854515.1 Nitrospirota bacterium | reverse complement strand
GGGCGCATGGAGCGTCTCGTCATTCGGATCTCCGGCTCCGGGGCGCTCACGCTGACGCTCGGCGGGCTGACCCCCGGCCAGTGGTCGGCTCTCCGGAACTTCATTCAACCATCTTACTGCGGGGCAGGTCTCGGACCTGCCCTTCTTGTTTCACCTGCGCCGCCCGAAACAGTCCTGTCGGGAGCCCCGGCCCAGCTGAAAGGGGCAATCAACCTCATCGCGTCGACCGGCGCTTTCCCCGCGGGATTTTCTGAAAAATTCCACTTGCTGCTTGACAACTACCTGCGCTCGGATTATAAGATTGATTGCAGGGGAAAAATCCTCGACCTGGCCGGTCGAACGCATGTCATGGGAATCCTGAACGCGACTCCCGATTCCTTTTCCGACGGCGGGCGGTTTGACGCGCAGGACCGGGCCCTTGCCCACGCCCGGGAAATGGCGGCCGAGGGGGCCGACATCATCGACATCGGCGGCGAATCCACCCGGCCCGGCGCAGCTCCCGTCCCGGAGGACGAGGAACTGCGCAGAATCATCCCGCTCATCGAGCGTCTTTCCGAAGAGCTCCCTGTTCCCCTCTCGGTCGATACGTACAAGGCATCGGTCGCAGAAAAGGCGCTCAAAGCCGGCGCCGCGATAGTAAACGACATCAGCGGCCTCCGGTTCTCACCGGATATGGCGCGTGTTGCCGCCGACTACGGCGCGGCGGTAGTTGTCATGCATATCAAGGGAACGCCCCGGAACATGCAGCAGAACCCCTGCTATGACGACGTTGTCGGCGAGATCATGGCATACCTTGAGGAAAGCATCGAACTTGCGGTAAAAGCCGGCGTGGACCGGGAAAAGATCATGATCGATCCGGGTATCGGGTTCGGCAAGAACCTCGAACACAATCTGACGCTGCTCAACCGGCTCGACGAGTTCAAAAGCCTGGGAAGACCCATTCTCCTGGGCACGTCACGAAAAAAATTCATCGGGACCGTTCTGGACATCCCCGTGCCCGACCAGCGCGTCGACGGGACCGCGGCAACGGTGGCGCTCGGAATCGCAAAGGGGGCGGGCATCGTCCGCGTCCACGACGTCGGCCGCATGGTGCAGGTGGCGCGCATGGCCGATGCCGTCGTGAAGACCAATCTCAAGCACGAAGCGCCAAATGTCAAATAAGCACCAGTCATCAAACCACGGATTTCCAAAGATTGATGCTTTCGTAAAAAGTCGAATATCGCCAACAGACCGTCATTCCGGCTTGTCCGGAATCGTATCGTAGCAAAGAGTGGTGTGGCAATATGATTCTGGACGAGCGAGAATGACGACTTTTTACGAGTTTATCGATTAAATAGTATTTGCCATTGGTAATGGGCAATTTGGGATTTATTCTGTTCATCCATGCTCTCTAATCTCAGCGACATACGCGAAGCACTGGCGCACTACCGTTGGTTCAACGATACCGTTGACATCGCGCTCGTTTATTATGTTTTTTACCGCCTGCTCCTGCTCATCAAGGGAACGCGTGCCTTTCAGATGCTCATCGGCATCGGCATCATCGTGCTCGTGCTCATTGCGTCCCAGGCTTTCGAGTTTTACACTCTCGACTGGCTGATCCACAGCTTCTGGTCCCAGATCGTGCTGGCCGTCGTGATCCTGTTCCAGCCCGAGATCAGGCGGACTCTGGCGCGGGTCGGTGAACGGCATTTCTTCAAGGCGCTTTCGCCCGTGGAGGAGTCGAAGTTCATCGAAGAGACGGTCAAGGCCTCGGTCTCCATGGCCAACAAGCGGATCGGCGCACTCATCGTCCTCGAGCGTGACACGGACCTGTCCACCATCGTCGAGATGGGTACGGAGCTCGATGCAAAGGTCACGAAGGAGCTCCTCACGAGCATCTTTCTTCCCTATTCACCGATCCATGACGGGGCAGCGATCATCAGGAACGGCCGCGTCATCGCGGCTGGCTGTTTTCTGCCGCTTACGCTTTCATCGAACCTCTCGAAATCACTCGGCACGCGGCACCGCGCCGCCGCGGGACTCACCGAGGAAAGCGACGCGGTGGTCGTCGTGGTGTCCGAGGAAACGGGCGATATCTCAGTGGTCAAGGGCGGGGTGATCGAACAGGGTCTGGACGCGACCGCCCTGAGGAAGGCCATTTCCGACATATTCGTCAAAAGGAAGAAGAACACGCATTAGAGGTTGCACAAGGCAAATGCAAAGTGCATATTGAAAAATGGCAGCAATCGATTTTGCATGTTGAAATTTACCGTTTTCATTCTGCGATAACACGAAGCGGGTCGTACATGGATTACCGGAAAGTCTTTTTCGACAATTGGGGCATCAAGCTTGTTTCCCTCGGCCTTTCCCTCACGCTCTGGTTTTATGTGACCTCGAAGGGCAAGACGGAGCTCACGCTCACGGTCCCCCTCGAGCTGCGGAACGTTCCTCAGAATATGGCGGTCGTGGGCGACGTTGTGGGCTACCTGGAAGTGCGCGTGCAGGGACAGGAGCGGCAACTCAGGGACATCACCAGCGGAAAAAAAGTGTATGCCGTGCTCGATCTGTCCCTGGCAAAGCGGGGCGAAAACGTCGTGCTTGTCTCGCCCGACGATATCAAGCGTCCTTCGGGTCTCACCGTGACGCGCATTTCGCCCTTTGAGGTCCGCGTGATACTCGAGCCGCTCGTCAGAAAAACATTCCGACTGGTTCCCGTATTGCACGGCGCTCCGGCAGCGGGATATCGCGTGGCCGGGGTGTCGGTCACGCCGGCGAAGATCACGGTCGAAGGGCCGGACAGCATCATGCGCCAGCTTTCGGACATGCAGACAATGCCGATCGACATCGGCGGCGCGAAGGAAAGCGTATCAGTGGTCCCCAGGATCGACTACGGCGGGAAACCCCTCAAAATCCAGGAGAACGATATCAGCGTACGGGTGGCTATAGAAAGGGTGCATACATGAGACGACTGTTCGGTACCGACGGGGTAAGGGGCGTCGCGAACCAGGACCCCATGACCTCGGAAATGGCGCTCCGCATCGGAAGGGCTGCGGCCCACGTTTTCAAGGATTCCTCCCGCCGCCACAGGATCGTCATCGGCAAGGATACGCGGCTGTCGGGGTACATGATCGAGAGCGCGCTGACCTCGGGCATCTGCTCCATGGGCGTGGACGTGCTGCTCGTCGGGCCGGTACCCACGCCGGGAATCGCCTTCCTCACCCGGAGCCTCAGGGCCGATGCGGGCGTCGTGATATCGGCTTCCCACAACCCGTATGAAGACAACGGCATCAAGTTCTTCGGACGGGACGGCTTCAAGCTCCCCGACGAGGTCGAGGCGAGGATGGAAGAACTCATATTCTCCGACACTGTGGATTCCGTCCGCCCGACGGCGACGGACATCGGAAAGGCGTTCCGGATCGACGATGCCCTCGGCAGGTACAACGAGTTCGTGAAATCGTCGATCCCGCGGGGCATGGATTTCTCCGGCTTGCGCATCGTCGTGGATTCCGCCAACGGGGCCGCCTACAAGATCGGCCCCCGTATCCTCGTGGAACTGGGCGCCGAGGTCATCTCGCTCTGCGACCAGCCCGACGGCACGAACATCAACCGGGGCTGCGGCTCGCTCCATCCTGAACTGATCAGCCGCGCCGTGGTCGCCAACAATGCAAACGTCGGTATCGCGTATGACGGCGATGCCGACCGCGTGATTTTGTGCGACGAGAAAGGCGCGGTAGTGGACGGCGACGCGGCCATGGCGATCTGCGCCATCAGGATGATGAGGGACGGCCGGCTCAAAAACAACACGCTCGTCGCCACGGTCATGAGCAACCTCGGGCTGGAGCTTGCGCTGCGGGAGGCGGGGGGCACGCTCATCCGCGTCGGCGTGGGCGACCGCTACGTGATGGAGAAAATGCTCGAGGGCGGGTACAACCTGGGGGGAGAGCAGTCGGGCCATATCATCTTCCTCGATCACAACACGACCGGAGACGGCATCATATCCGCGCTGCAGGTCCTTTCGATCATGAAACAGACCGGCAGACCTCTGTCGGAGCTGGCCGCGTGCCTCAAGACCTTTCCCCAGACGCTCGTGAACGTAAAAGTGAAGGAACGGAGGGACCTCGCCTCTATTCCAGTGATCGCGAAACGGATTGCGGAGATTGAAAAAACGCTGCAGGGCCGGGGCCGCATCCTTGTTCGCTACTCGGGCACGGAGCCGAAGGTGCGGGTGATGCTCGAGGGCGAAGACGAGACCGAAATCAGGAGGTACGCCGAAGGACTGGCCGGGGTCATCAGGGAGACGCTGGGGTAACAGCCGGATCCGGTTATGCACAGGACCCATCACAGCCTTGGAAGGGGGTCATGGACGTGTCGAATCGTGACAAAGTTGTTGTGCGACTCCTGAACGGAACGCTCCTGAGGGGGTATATACGGGATTTCTCCATTGCCGATGATTCCGTCTACCTGGAGGATGAATCGGCGAACTCCCAGAAGATCAGGCTGAAAGCTGTCAAAGCGATTTTTTTCGTAAGGAAATTCGAGGGCAACAAGTCGCATCGGGAAAGAAAGTCCTTCACCGGCGCCAAGCCTTCGCAACAAAAGGTATTTGTGAAGTTCAAAGACGGAGAATCCGTGACGGGGTTCATCGATGGCGATACGCCGTGGAAGACGGGGTTTTTCCTCGAATCTGTGGAAGCCAACGGTTTTTTCCTCATCCCGACCGATTCCGACAGCAACAATATCAAGATTTTTGTGATAACTTCGTCGGTGAAAGACGTGGCCATGATCGGACGGCCCGTCATGTGACGTGAAAGGGGCCTCGTTCGTTTCCGCCTATCACGCCTATGCAGACACCCGTCGTCCTCATCACCGTCTCTTTCATCGCCGGCATCGTACTCGGCCGCGGGGTTCTCTTCTTTCCCTTTTCCATCTCCCTTCTGACGTTCTTTCTGCTCATATGCTTGACGTTTCTTGCCAGGACCCGCGGGCTTTCTGCACGGCACCTGCTCCTCATTGCCGTGCCGACGGTTGCCGGGCTTGTATCATATGTGTATTCCGCCGCCTTTTTTCCTTCCCATCATTATACGCGCGTTTTCTCTTTCGATAAGGTCCCGCACGAAATAACGGGAAACATCGTGTCTCCGATCGACCGCGATCCGGACAGGATCGCCTTCACGATATCGGCGCACAGCATCGACGCACGGGCCGTTTCAGGCAGCATGCGCGTAAGCGTGCGGGACGCTGCGACCGACGCCGGCGTCGGTGATACGGTCCGCATCACCGGCAGAGTGTATCAGCCAAGAGGTTTCAAAAACCCGGGAGGGTTCGATTATCCCGCCTATCTCGCGCAGAGTGGAGTATATGCCACCGTGAGCGTCAAGGACGCCGGCTCGGTCGAGATCATCCGGCCCGGCAGGGGACCATTCAGAACGATCCAGGACTGGCGGGAGAAGATACGCCGCGCGTTCATGGAAAAAACGACGGGTCCGGGTTCCGCGATCCTTCAGGCAATGGTGCTCGGGGAAGAAGGCGGTCTGACAGACGAGATGCGAGACCGGTTCATGACCGCCGGCGTGACGCACATCATCTCCATTTCCGGCTCTCACCTCGGGATGCTCGCGGTCTTCTGTTTCGCACTCATCAGGGGCTTGATGTTCCTGTTACCGGAGCCCCTGTATCATCGCCTCACGCTTCATGCCGACCCCGGGAAGCTGGCAGCCTGGCTGACGCTCCCCCTTGTTGTTTTTTATACGCTCCTTGCCGGCGGTCAGGTGGCGACGGTCCGGTCGCTTGCGATGATTTCTGCCGCGCTCGCGGCGATCATCTTCGACCGTGAAAACGCCCTCATGCATTCCCTCGCCGTCGCAGCACTGCTCATCCTGCTCGTGAACCCGCAGGCCGCCTTCGATATATCCTTCCAGCTTTCCTTCATTTCCGTTGCGAACATCGGGTTCGTGGTCACGCTCTGGAGCGGTCTTCACATTCATGGAGGGAGCAGGCTGCAGAAACTGAGGAACAACGCGGTTCTGCTCGTTCTCATATCGCTCTGCACAAGTCTCGCCACCGGACCGCTCGTGGCGTACTACTTCAACCAGTTCTCCTTCGCGGGCGTCATTTCGAACATGGTTGTGGTCCCGTTCGCGGGAATCGTGGTCGTCCCGCTGGGACTCTTGTCCGGTGTCCTGTCCCTTTTTTTTCATTTCCTGCCGTTCTCTTCGGTGAACCAGTTTGCTGGAGACAGATTTTACGACACGGTCACATTATTTTCGCGTCTTCCCTTTGCCGAGTTCCATCCCCGCTCGCCTGCAACGGCGTGGCTCGCCCTGTACGCGGTCTTCGTCATTTCCACGGCGGGAATCGTACGAAGCCTCCTGCTCAATCGGTTCCGGCCGCTTGAGTTCTCTGCAGGGATATCCCGGGCGCGCGTGGTTACGGCGTCCCTGTCGGGCGCGGCTCTCCTCGTTTTGCTTCTCCTCCCCCTGGCCGCTCCCAACCGGTCACGGATCACATACGTCGATGTGGGGCAAGGCGACTGTGCGCTTATCGAACTCGCCGCGGGAAGGAACATTCTGATCGACGGCGGCGGTACCCGTGACGATCGCTTCGATATGGGGAGACGGGTGCTCGCGCCTTTTCTCTGGAACAGGGGCGTGCGTGCGCTCGACCTGGTGGTCCTATCCCATCCCCACCCGGACCACATGAACGGTCTCAAATTCATCTTGAAAAAATTCCGTACCGCCGGCGTCTGGGTCTCCGGCCTTGAGGGCGGGCAGCCGGGGTATGGGAACTTTCAGCGCATCATCGCCGAACGGGGCATCCCTTGTACTGTGGCGTCTGCAGAGACGGGGACGTTTGTGACGGGAGAAGCCATGCTTTCCGTGCTTCACCCGGCGCCGGATTTTGTTCCCCGGGTGAAAAGGGCCTACGCGGCGGAGAACAGCCGGTCCCTCGTGGTGAGACTCGAGATGAACGGGAACGTGTTTTTATTTCCCGGAGATATTGAGGCCGACGCCGAGGCCGCGCTCGCGCGGAGCGGCCGCGACCTGACGTGCGATCTTCTCAAGGTGCCGCACCATGGAAGTAAAAGTTCGAGCACTGAGGATTTTGTCGGGGCCGTGCGGCCGAAGGCCGCCGTGGTGAGCGTAGGCAAAGACAACAGCTACCATCACCCATCGCAAGAGGTGATCGAACGGTATGAGCAGCGCGGCGCGAGAGTGTATCGTACGGACAGGGACGGCGCGGTGATCGTATCGGTGGACAACGACGGGCTGCACATCGTCCCCTGGGAGGCGTGCATTCTTGAGAGGATCAGCTTTGATAAGCCCGGTCTGTGGGGTAAAACAGAGAGAGAGAACTGGAGGCGGCTCGGGATCAGGACATGGGAGACTTGATGGGGTAGACCCTGAGGAAATTCAGGAACTCCTTCGCCGTGTGCGTGCAGTAATTGCGCTTTGGTGAAATGATGCTGAAAGTGCGGTGGAATTTGATGTCCTTGAAGGTCGTCGCCCTCAGGATACCATGCTTGAGTTCCTTTTTCGCGGCCCACGCGGATATGATCGACACGCCCATGCCTTCTTCTACGGCACTCTTGATCGACTCCGTGTTTCCCAGTACGAGGGCCACTTTGAGGCTGTCCAGCCTGACGCCGTGCTCTTCGAGCCGTTTCTGGATGATCTGGCGGGTTCCGGAGCCCTCCTCCCTCAGGATGATCGGCTCCTTGGTCAACTCGATGCCCGGTATGTTGCGCCGCTCGACCCACGGGTGGGCCGGCGACATGATCACGACGAGTTCGTCCGAGATCAGGGTCTCGACGGCGAACCGCTGCTTGCTCACGTCGCCCTCCACGAGGGCAATGTCGATCTCTCCTGCGTTGAGCTTTTCCGTGATGTTTTTGGTGTTCCCCACGACGAGCGAGATGTTCACCTGGGGGATTTTTTTCTTAAACGCCGAGATGATCGAGGGAAGCAGGTAATTCCCGATGGTGGAGCTTGCGCCGATGGACAGCGAGCCCTTGATGGCGCCCGTTATCTCGCTGATGTTTTTTTGCGCCTCGGCGTAGAGGGCGAGGATTTCCTTGGCCCGTTTGTAGAGAATCTCACCCGCCGGCGTGAGGTTTATGGTGTTGCCGGACCGGTCGAACAAACGGGTCTCATACAGTTCCTCCATGGCTTGTATCTGGAGGCTGACGGCGGGCTGGGTGAGATGAATGAGCTCGGATGCTTTCGAGAAACTCTTTGTTTCTGCCACAGCGCAGAAGACTTTCAGTTTGTGGTCTTCCATAATCTGTGCCTGCTATGTGGTGAATTTTACAGTCAATGCGTCTCTGCGGTCATCGTGGAATGTTAAGTATTTATAAATCATATGACCCTATTTGTCAAGAATATATGTTCACCGTGCTCCTGAATTTGAGCCTTTCCAAGCCTTATTGCATGCCGGAGAATCGCGCGTGTGCAAAACGTGATTACTCGAAAAACTGTTGACTTGTCCCGCCCCAGGCTATAGAGTGGTTGCATGCACAACGTTGAACAACTGGGTCGCCGCATTCGCCGGCTTACCGGCCGGGCAATAGGCGATTTCGGGCTCATAGAGAATCACGACCGCATACTCGTGGCGCTGTCCGGTGGCAAGGACAGCTGGACCCTTCTCCATGTCCTGGACAGCCTCAGGAAGAGGGCGCCCGTAACGTTTTCGCTCATGGCGGTCACCGTGCATCCCGGATTTCCCGGATTTCATACCGAGCAGATCAGGGCATACCTCGAGGCCCGCAGCTTCGCGCACCGGATCGTGCATGCGCCCATCCACGAGATCATGCTCTCGAAACTCAGGCCCGGCGACGCTCCATGCTCGCTGTGCTCCCGCCTCCGCCGGGGAGTGCTCTACGGCACGGCGGAGGATCTCGGCTGCACGAAGATAGCCCTCGGACACCATCGGGACGACTTCATCGAAACGCTCCTCCTCAATCTGTTCTTCAACGGCAAGATCAAGGCGATGGCCCCGCTGCTGGACGCCGACGATGGGAAAAATGTCGTGATCCGGCCGCTCGTTTATGTTGCAGAGGACGATATCCTCGCCTACGCATCGGCCTCCGGTTTTCCCGTCACGTGCTGCGCCTGCCCGTCATGCGGCGATCCTGATCTGAACCGGGTGAAGGTGAAGAAACTCCTCGCCGGCCTCGAACGGGAGCGGCCGGGGGTCAAGGCGAGCCTGGTCGCTGCGCTCGCGGACGTGGACCACCGGCATTTGCTCATGAAAGAAAACAGGAAACGGACGGGGAGCCCCCGCCGAGGCCCGAGGGAACGGACACGGGAATAAAAGTTCTGCGGACACAAAGAATTTGACTTTTCGTCCTCATGAGGCATATAATCACCTAGCTTTCGGCGTTTTTTCACAGCCTCCATAACAAGGAGACGCCCGATGGCGGAGAGAAAAAAGCTTGGCGAGATGCTGATAAAGGCGGGTCTGATCGACGATTTTCAACTCCAGTCCGCGCTCTCGCACCAGCGCAGCTGGGGAGGAAAGCTGGGGTCCATCCTCATCGACATGGATTTTGTCCGCGAAGAAGACCTCGCCCGGGTGATTGCGGAAAAACTCCGTATACCGCACGTGAACCTCTTCGAGCCCGAAGTCCCCGAGGAGATTATCAAGAAGATTAAGCCCGATATCGCAAAGAAATACGGCGCAGTGCCGGTCCGGAAGGAGGCGGGCTCTCTCCTCGTGGCGATGTCCGACCCTCTGGACATAGCGGCGATCGACGTGATCCAGTTCGCCACGGGGATGAGCATAAAGTCCTGCCTTGCCCTCGAGTCGGAGATCAAGGACGCAATCAGGAAATACTACGATCACGAGGACGTGATCCGCACATCGAAACCGCCCTTTATTCAGGAAACAGGCCCGTCCATGAAGATGGAGATCATCCGGGGAAGCGATCTCGGCACCGGCACGGCCGGTGCGCCGGCCACCGCGCCCGTCGACGAGAGGCACAGGGAGTTTGCAGACTACAAGCTGCGCCTCGATGCGCTCATCAGCTTGCTCTTAGAGAAGGACCTGATTACGCGCGACGAGCTCGTTAAGATGATCTATCAGAAAAAAATAGGATTGTGAGAACGCGGGGCGAGGGTCACGGAACAGAAGGCAGGCGCGAAAACACCTGCTCACGCGTTCGACGAAGCACAAGGAGGTAGAACTATGAAAAAGGTCGTATTCATGTTCGCGATCGCGGCGGCGCTCATTACGATGAACGTAAGTCAGCCCGCGGCCCAGGAGCACGCGGGGCCGAAGCTCGAGGTCAAACAGGACAATTATGATTTCGGCAAAATCGTTCAGGGCACGGCGGCGGTCCATACATTCGAGATACGCAATATAGGGGACGGGACCCTGGTGATCGAACGGGTCCAGACCTCCTGAGGATGCACCGCAGGGGTGGTTAGTTCTAACCGCCTGGAACCCGGGGCCACGGGATATGTGAAGGCAAGCGTCGATACGGCTGGCAAGAGCGGGTTTCTCGTGAAGTACGTCACCCTTTATACGAACGACCGGGTGACGCCGGTCCGCACGCTCAACCTGAACCTGGATGTCGTGCAAAAATAGTCTATTACGGCGGGCAGGACCTTCCCGGCCTCCGGCACTGCCTCCCGAACTATTTTCTTGACAATATTCTTCCGCTTGTGCTACTGTCATATGGTTTTTGGCCGGAAATGCTCTCAGAGAGAGGCAATACGTATCTTGAGACAGCACAGACACCCGCAATATCCCAGCGATATGCCAACCCCGGGCATAGGTCCCGCCCCGGCGGGACTATAATTTCTTCATCCAAAACCATAGCGTTTCGTTCTGTCTGTTTACACATTAACTAAATCGTTCATTTTCGCAAACTATTTGGAGGGTACCCCCATGCAAAAAAAATATTTATTGGCTCCCGGGCCGACGCCTGTGCCGCCTGAAGCGCTTCTGGCCATGGCCATGCCGATCATCCATCACCGTGCTCCGGACTTCCTTCCGGTGCTCGATTCTGCAAAAAAAGGTCTTCAGTGGCTTTACCAGACCAAGAACGACGTGCTCATCCTTTGTTCCACGGGCACCGGGGGCATGGTCGGTTCGGTCAATAATTTTCTGACCCCCGGTGACGACGTTCTCGTTATCAACGGCGGAAAGTTCGGCGAGCGGTGGACCAAGATCTGCCAGGCCTATGGCATGAAGGTCGAAGAGATCACCGTTGAGTGGGGCTACGCGGTAAAGCCGGAACAGGTGGAAGCGGCACTTAAGAAGAACCCGAAGATCAAGGCCGTGTTCGTGCAGGCCAATGAGACCTCGACGGGCGTATACCATGACGTCAAGGCCCTTGCCGCCATCGTAAAGAAGACCGACGCGATCTTCGTCGTCGACGCCATCTCGGCCCTTGTTGCCCATGACATCAAGACCGACGAGTGGGGCATCGACGTCATGATCGGCGGCTCACAGAAGGGTGTCATGCTTCCTCCCGGTCTTGCCTTCGTTTCCGTATCGGACAAGGCCTGGAAGATGGCAGACACGGCCAAGACGCCCAAGTTCTATTTCAACTTCAAAAAGGAACGGGAGAACCTCGCCAAGAACCAGACGCTCTTCACCTCGGCGGTGACGCTCATTATCGGTCTGAACGAGTGCATCAAGATGCTCCAGACTGAAGGGCTCGACAAGGTCTTTGCTCGGCACGAGCGGCTCGCCAAGGCGACCCGGGCGGGTGCAGCGGCCATGGGCCTCAAGCTCTTCCCGAAGGAAAGCCCGAGCAATGCGCTCACGGCCATAGAAGCGCCGGCAGGCGTCGACGGCCAGGCGATCTATAAGGACCTGCGCGTGAAGTACGGCATTACCGGCGCGGGCGGCCAGGACAAGCTCAAAGGCAAGATCTTCCGCATCGCCCACCTGGGCTACGCCGACACCTTCGATGTGATTACGGCCATTGCCGGCATCGAGATGGTGCTGAAGGGCCTGGGCCACCCGGTGAAGCTCGGATCGGGCGTCGCTGCGGCGCAGGAAATATTGATGAAATAAATCATTAAACCACGGATTAACACGGTAAAGCTTGTAGCTAAAGAAGCTTCTTCTGTTTTTTATCTGTGTCCATCCGTGTTCATCCGTGGTTACATTGTTCTAGGAGGCATCATGAAGGTTCTGATCAGCGACAATCTCGCCCCCGTCGGGGTGGAAATATTGAAGAAGGCCGGGCTCGAAGTGGACGCCCGGAGCAAGACACCGGTTGAAGAGATCGAGAAGATCATCGGCGATTATGACGCCCTCATTATCCGCTCGGCGACCAAGGTCACGGCGGGTCTGCTTGAAAAAGCAGCGAAGCTCAAGGTCGTTGGCCGCGCCGGAAGCGGCCTCGACAACGTCGACACGCCTGCGGCGACCAAGAAAGGCGTGGTCGTGATGAACACGCCGGGCGGCAACACGGTCACGACGGCCGAGCATACTATCGGCATGATCTTCGCCTGCGCCCGGATGATCCCCCAGGCCTATGCTTCGCTCAAGGCGGGCAAATGGGAAAAGAAGAAGTTCGAAGGCGTCGAGCTTTACGACAAGACGATCGGTATCGTCGGTCTCGGCGCCATCGGCGGAGTGGTGGCAAATCGGGCCATCGGACTGGGAATGAAGGTCCTGGCATTCGATCCTTTTATTTCACCGGAGAAGGCCAAGTCCCCGGGCATCGAACTTGCGGACCTGCCCACGATCTACAACCGGTCGGATTTCATTACGGTCCACACGCCCAAGACCAAGGAAACGGCGAACCTCATCAACAAGAACACGATCGCTCAGATGAAGGACGCGGTCCGGATCATCAACTGCGCCCGCGGCGGTATCATCAATGAGCAGGACCTCTACGAGGCCCTGAAGAGCGGCAAGGTTGCTGCAGCCGCCTTTGACGTGTTCGAAAAGGAACCGCCGGAGAACCATCCGCTCCTCTCGCTCGATAATTTCATCGCGACGCCGCACCTGGGCGCTTCGACCAAGGAAGCGCAGGAGAACGTGGCCGTTGCCGTGGCGGAACAGGTCGTGGATTACCTGATCGCCGGGACCGTGCGGAACGCCGTGAACGTGCCGTCTGTGCCCGCGGACCAGCTTCCCGCCCTCTCGCCGTACATCAATCTGGCTGAGCGCATGGGGCTGTTCATCGCCCAGATCGCCGAGGGCGGGCTCACGCAGGTCACGGTGGAGTACAGCGGCGAAGTGTCGAACCTCAAGCAGGAGCCCATCACGCTTGCTGCCTTGAAAGGCGTGCTCACGCCCACCCTGCAGGAGAATGTGAACTACGTGAATGCTCCGCTCATCGCCAAGGACCGCGGCATCGAGGTCAAGGTGTCCAAGTCGAGCGATGCTACGGAATATACGAGCCTCGTCACTCTCCGGATCAAGGCGGGCGGCAAGGATGTGTCGGCGTCGGGAACGCTGAACAGCAAAAAGGAGCCCCGCATCATCCAGGTGGACAACTTCCCCATGGAGACCGTGCCCGAGGGCGACATGCTGATCCTCATGAACAACGACAAACCGGGGGTGATCGGCGGCATCGGCACCATCCTGGG
>JAWOJY010000112.1:0-39976 GCA_033854515.1 Nitrospirota bacterium | reverse complement strand
GACGCAACGGCCTGGGCCTTCTGGGCCTCGAACTCCCAGTCCCGCGGCACCTCTTCTGCAATCACGCCCATGAGGTAGTCTTCGATATCGAGGTCATTGATGACGAGCAGTAACCCATTTTTCTTTTTTCGAAGCTCTATCCATCCCCGGTAGCTTCTGCCGTTTACTACGACGAATTCGTCGATCGACCTGACCCTGACGGGCCCGTTCCCGGAGTGGTTCGCTCCGAAAACCATTTTTTTCCTGATGCGTCCGGCAGAGTCACTGTCCATCACCAGGCCGGCAGCGGACTTGACGATCACGGTCTTTTGATTGTCTGCGATGGCGACGCGGATGTTTTCAGAGGCGGGAGCCGCGACAGGGATGAATGTAACCGCGCAGATTGAGGACAGCAGAAGAATTTTAAGCGACATACGAGTAGAGAGGTCAATATCCCGGACCCGGGACGCATCCCCGCTTCATCCTGGATTCGGGGTTCAGGTTTCTGTCTTCCGCCTTTCTATACCGTTCACGTTCACTGTAAATGCAGCCGCAGTATTGCTGGCGGTAGAGCCCCATTGCCTTGGACTCCACGATGCCCTCGCGCCAGCCGAGACGAAAATCCTCGTAATAGAACTCGATTCCGTTTTCCGATGCCATCTCCTCCGCGACGCCCCTGATCAGGTCGTGTTTCTGGTATTTACTGTACAGCAGCGATGTGGTAAAGGCCGCGAACCCCATCTCGCGCGCCGCTGCTCCCGCAATGCTCAGTCGCATGCGGTAGCACTGTTCGCACCGGTACGCCCCTTTTCCCGTCACGAGAGAAAGGAATTCGTCAAGATCGTAGCCGTCACGGCAAAGCACTTCGAGTCCGACACGGAGCGAGAACTCCTTGACCGTATCCATACGCTTCTTGAATTCAAGATAGGGATGGATATTGGGGTTGTAGAAATATCCCGTCAGCTCAAGCCCTTCCTCCCGCATCCGGAAATAGGGGTAAATCGCGCACGGCGCACAGCATATGTGGAATAAAACCTTCATATTGTCATTCCCCGGCCTCCCTGACGTAGCCTATGTCATTTTGCATGAGGCAGAAGGCATGGCGCATGGCGACTCTCTGCTCCGCACCCTGCCTCACAACAGTTTCTCCTGCAGCGAGGAAGTTTTCTTTTTGCCGAAATATTCGTAGGAAAGTTTCGTCGCCTGCCTGCCCCGGGGGGTCCGGTCGAGAAACCCTTCCTGGATCAAGTATGGCTCATAGACGTCCTCTATGGTATCTTTTTCCTCGTTGATCGCCGCCGCAAGCGTTTCGAGCCCGACAGGGCCGCCGTCGAACTTGTCTATGATCGTGAGCAGAATCTGCCGGTCCATCTGATCAAACCCCTTCTCATCAACTTCGAGCCGTTGCATGGCTTTAGCGACCAGACCGGAGGCGATCACCCCGTTCCCCTGGACCTGCGCGAAGTCCCGCACGCGCCGGAGCAGGCGGTTCGCGATTCTCGGCGTGCCCCGGGAGCGCCGGGATATTTCGTCGGCCGCCTCCCGCTCCAGGTCGACGCGCAGGATATCGGCCGAACGTTCAATGATGCTTTTGAGTTCACCGACCGAGTAAAAAGCGAGCCGGTCGATCACGCCGAAGCGGTCCCGGAGCGGAGATGTAAGGAGACCCGTCCTCGTGGTGGCCCCCACGAGCGTGAAGCGCGGCAGATCGAGCTTTATCGACCGGGCGCTTGGGCCCTGACCGATGATGATGTCGAGTTGAAAGTCCTCCATCGCGGGATAAAGGATTTCCTCCACGACCCGGTTCAACCGGTGTATCTCGTCGATGAACAGAACGTCCCGGTCCTGGAGATTGGTAAGAATGGCCGCAAGGTCCCCGGCGCGTTCTATCGCCGGACCGGACGTGGACTTGATCCCCACGCCCATCTCCGTGGCGATGATGTTCGCCAGGGTCGTTTTACCGAGGCCGGGCGGGCCGGACAGCAAGACGTGATCGAGCGGCTCGCCGCGCTGTTTCGCGGCCTCGATGAACACGCGCAGGTTTTCCTTGATCCTGTCCTGTCCCACGAACTCCTCGAACCTGGCGGGCCTCAAGCTCCTGTCGAACCGGACATCGTCGTCTTCCTGCTCGGATGATATGATTCTTTTCGGCACGTGAGAACCCCGGAAGTCAGAAGCTGCGAAGAAAGCCTTTTCAGTCCGTCTTCTGTTGTCTCTTGTCTGTCTTCTGTCTTCTGTCTTCTGCTTTACTATCTCTTCATCAAAATGTTCAGCGCTTCGCGGATCAGTTCCTCGACTTTGAGATCCCGGCGGCCGCTGATGATTTTCTTAAGCGCATCTTCGGCCAGGTTCTTCTTATAGCCCAGATTTACGAGAGCTGATGCGGCGTCATCGAAATCTCTCGAAGCCGTTTCCGCTACATCTGCCTGACTCGCGGGAACCGTGCAAATAATATGCTTTACTTTGTCTTTTAATTCGAGAATCATCCGCGCCGCCGTCTTCTTTCCGACGCCCGGAATGGTGCAGAGTTTGGAATCATCAGAGGATTGAATGGCACAGACGATTTCTTCTACGGACAGGCTTGAAAGAACGGCGAGGGCCAGTTTCGGACCGATGCCGGAAACGCTCATAAGCTGAAGGAACGCATCCTTCTCCGACTGCGTAAGGAAGCCGAACAGGCTGAGCGAATCCTCGCGCAAATGGGTATGAATATGCAGGCAGATCTGCTCGCCGTTTTCAGGAATGCCGTAATAGGTGGAAAGGGGGACATGGACCTGGTAACCGACCCCGGCGACGTCGACGATCAGGTAATCCGCCGCCTTGCGTGCGACCTTGCCTGTGATCAAAGCAATCATTTCATCCTGCCTGCCGTTGCCCCGAGGGTACGGCGCGGCTACCGGCCAAGCCCCGCACGGCCGCGGGTCTGACCGTTTGCCTGAGGGCCGCCGGGTTCTTGATCATTTCCCTGAGCCGCGAAGAATGGATATGACATATGGCGGAAGCCAGGGCATCGGCAGCATCGGCGGGGTGCGGGACCTTGGGGAGATCGAGAAGCGTCTTGACCATCACCTGCACCTGTTTCTTTTCGGCTTTTCCGTTTCCCACCACCGCCTGCTTCACTTCCGTGGGAGCGTATTCAAACACGGGCAAATCGGCGTTCATGGCCGCCAGGATGGCGACACCCCGGGCGTGCCCGAGCTTGAGCGCCGACTTTATATTTTTCGACACGAAAAGATCTTCGACAACGACGACGTGCGGCCGGTACTTGGCGATGACCTTTTCGAGCTCCTCGTAAATCTTCTTGAGCCGCTTTGGAAAAGGATGCTTTGCGGAAGGGGTGATGCCGCCCGAAACGACGTGGAAGAGCTTGTGGTCCTCTTCTGCGACAATCCCGTATCCGCTCGTAAGCGTGCCCGGATCGATGCCTAACACCCTCATACGGCCTCCCCCTTCGGTACATGACCAAGAAACTAATGTATGAAGACTCTGGAGCCTTACTCACACTGCTTCCCCGCCGCCGTTCGTCATGCCGCGTTCAGTATTTCATCGGGGATATCGAAATTGGCGTGTACGTTCTGAACATCGTCGTTATCTTCGAGCGCCTCCATGAGGCGGAGCATCTGCTGCGCTTCCTTGCCGTCGAGCTTTACATAGGTCTGCGGGATCATCGTCACTTCCGCGACCTCCAGGGGAACGCCCGCGTCTTCGAGCGCTTTCCTGACCTTTTCAAAGTCATTGGGCGACGTGGTAATGACAAAATTGTCGTCCTCAGTCTGCAGGTCTTCCGCGCCGGCGTCGAGGGCGAGTGCCATAAGCTTCTCTTCATCCGCCTTGTCGCGCTTCACTACGATGTAGCCTTTCTTGTGGAACATCCATGAGACGCAGCCCGCTTCTCCCAGGTTTCCGCCGGCCTTCGAGAAGATGTGGCGTATTTCGGAGACCGTTCGGTTGCGGTTGTCGGTCATGGACTCCACCATGACCGCCACGCCGCCGGGGCCGTATCCTTCAAAAGTGATTTCCTCGTACGCGACGCCCGGCAGTTCTCCCGTACCTTTCTGGATGGCGCGCTTGATGTTGTCGGCGGGCATGCTCACCGCTTTTGCCTTGGCGACCGCCGTCCTGAGCCGGGGATTTCCCCCTGGGTCACCGCCCCCCAGACGTGCCGCAACCGCGATTTCTTTCGTTATCTTGGTAAAGATTTTGCCGCGCTTTGCGTCGGCCGCAGCCTTCTTGTGTTTCGTTGTTGCCCACTTTGAATGACCTGACATCTATCCTCCTAAAAGAAGCGTATTCATACACGTAACAATATATTATATTCGTAAAAAAACCGCCAGGGAGACACTTGAAAAGTTTTGAATCTGGAAATCAATCGGGATGTGCTATCTGTAATCCGGAATTTACCCCTCTCCCTGCTCTCTCTCTGCGGCGATCACCCTGCAATTGAATCCGTCACTATGAGATGGACATTATTGGAAGCTTCAGATTCTACCGTAAATGGAGATATTTTTCAAGGCGCAATTCGAACGCCTGGAAATTATCGGTTACCTCGATGCCGCCTGGTACTCGGACTCCATGTCTTCCTTGAGTTTCGTGAAGATCATCCTGCCGGCGGCAGTCTGCAGCACGCTCGTGACGGCCACTTCCACGTTCTTGTTGATGTAGCGACGGCCGTTCTCGACGACGATCATGGTGCCGTCATCGAGATAGGCGACCCCCTGGCCGGGCTCCTTGCCTTCCTTGAGCACAAAGACCCGCATCGTCTCTCCCGGCAGGGCGACCGGCTTCACTGCGTTCGAGAGATCGTTGATATTGAGCACCTTCACCCCCTGCAGTTCCGCGACCTTGTTGAGATTAAAATCGTTCGTGATGACCTTGCCGCCGTGCTTCCTTGCCAGCGCGATAAGCTTGCTGTCCACGTCCCGGATCTTGGGGAAATCCTCCTCAGTGATGCGGACCTCCATGTGACTCATCTTCTGAATGCGGTGGAGGATGTCGAGGCCACGCCTGCCCCGGGCCCTCTTGAGGGAATCCGGGGAATCCGCGATGTGCTGGAGTTCCTGCAGGATGAACTGCGGGATCAGGATGGTCCCGTCGAGAAATTCGGTCTCGCACACGTCCGCGATCCTTCCGTCGATGATGACGCTCGTGTCCATGATCTTGATGTTCTCTTCCGCGGAATTGCCTCGGAAGAGCTTCCTGATGTCAGCAGCGCTGAACCGCTCGCCTTCCCTTGCACCGATCACTACTCCCATGTAGCCGAAAAAGGCGTTCAAAAGAAGGACGATGAAGTTCACGATGCTCCTCTGGAGCGGTACCAGCTTGAGGGGTGAAGCAATGATATTTGCCGATGCCAGTCCTAAAATGAATCCCAGAACACCGCCTAAAATGACTTTTAATGAGACCCGCCTGATAAGAAGCTCGGTAAGAATTATAAGTACCGCCACGCCGAATCCTATAGCCGTTCCTTCAATCCTGCTGATCGGCTCCCCGAATTGCGACGATATCGCGGACACGTAGTATCCGATCAAGGTGCCCAGAAAAACAAAGGCTATCCGTATTATCACAAGCCCCATAGTCCATTCACCCCCTTTTGTTCTGAATTGTAAGCGTCGTTCGAGAGCTGCTTTCTCCAACAGGCATAAGATCGCGGCTTCAAACCGCCTTCTCTGAAGAATGATGCGTGCCCGGCTCGTTATTCGGGCCTGATGGAAACAAACAGGTCCTCGCCTTTTCTCCGTATGAGCAGCAGCGTCCTGTCTTTCTTCTTTATCCTGGTTGCCAGCTTCTTGTATTCCGCGAGATTCGTTACGTCCTTCTGATTGATCTGAAGGATCAGGTCACCGGGGCGAATTCCCGCCTCGAAGGCCTGGCTGTTCTCGTCGACCTTCACCACGATAACGCCCTTCTCGTGCTCGTCGATCCCGAGACGACGGGCGAAATCAGGCGTGAGTTCGTGCACCGTAAGGCCGGTGAGAGCGCTGCTCTCCTCCTCGTTTCCTGTGGGTCCCTCATCAGGAGCCGCCTCTGCCAGCTTCTTGGGCTGCTCTGCGATGAGCACCTCGACCTCAGTCTCTTTCTTCTGCCGGAGCAGCTTTATCTTAACCCTGGTGCCGATCGGGGTCTGGGACACCATGTTCTTGAGATGGCCGGTGTCCTCCACGTCCTTGCCGTTGTACTGGAGGATCACGTCTCCCTGCTTGATGCCCGCCTTTTCCGCCGGGCTGCCCTTGAGCACCCCGCTCACGAGTGCGCCCTTCAGGTCTTTCACGCCGAACTCTTCGGCAAGATCGTCGCTGATGTCCTGGATGCTCACGCCAAGCCATCCGCGCACCACTTTTTTGTACTTTACAAGGCTGTCGATCACCTGCCGCGCCATGCTGCTCGGCACTGCGAAGCCGATGCCCTGATATCCGCCGGTCCGCGAAATGATAGCCGTATTGATGCCGATCAGTTCACCCCGGGCATTGATGAGCGCGCCGCCAGAGTTGCCGGGGTTGATGGCCGCATCCGTCTGGATAAAGTCCTCATAGTCCGCGATGCCGACGTTCGCACGGCCTACCGCACTGATCACCCCCATCGTAACCGTCTGGTTAAGGCCGAAGGGATTGCCGATCGCGAACACGATGTCGCCGACCTTGAGCTTCGTAGAGTCTCCCCAGGAAAGCGCGGCCAGCCCCTTGGCGTCGATCTTGATGACGGCGATGTCGGTCTTAGGATCCGCGCCGATGAGTTTGGCATTGTAGTCCCGCTTGTTCGACAGGAGCACCTTGATCTCCTGTGCTTTTTCAATCACGTGGTTATTGGTCACGATGTAGCCGTCGTCGGACACGATGACCCCCGATCCGAGGCTTTGCTCTTTGTGCTCCCTGGGGACCCGTGAATGCGGGAACTGGTCTCCGAAAAACCTCCTGAAGAAGGGGTCGTCGAAAAAATCAAAGGGCGACTCATCCTGGGTCTTTATCAGCCTCGTGGTCGATATGTTCACCACCGAGGGCGTGGCCACCGTCGCGACCTCGGACTGGGCCTCGCTCAACTGCGTAAGCAGGTCGATCGATTTGGACGATATCTGGCTCTTTGCCGGCAGAGGATTCGTGATCTCGAACCGTGAAGACAAGAGAAGTCCTACGAAAATTCCCAGAGCCAGGATAAGCGCTGCGGATAGGTACCATCTTTTTTTATTCACCATTACCTAATGTCTCCTTGAAACCGTTGATTCTATGCAGTAAGAATAAACGAGTATTTAGTAATTTTACCAGAAAGAACTCAAGTTTTTCAAGACCTTTTTCGTTATTGACAAAAAGAGAAGTTAAAATATAATACCATGAATTCAGAAAATTCGGAAAGCAGGAGAATATTTTTGTCTTCCACAGGTGCCAAAAAAAAGATCACTCCCGGCCGTATGGAAAAACTGGACAAAAAATACATCTGGCACCCCTTCACCCAGATGAGCGACTGGGAAAAGGAGCACCAGATCGTCATCGAAAGCGGCAAAGGGAGTACGATTACCGATATCAGGGGCAGAAAATACATCGACGGGGTATCGTCCCTCTGGGTCACGGTCCACGGCCATAGGAAAAGAGAGCTGGACCAGGCAGTGACGAGACAGATCCGGAAGATCGCACACTCCACCCTTCTGGGCTTGTCGAACGTGCCCGCAGTCCTGCTCGCGGAGAAACTCGTCGCAATCGCTCCGGAAGGGCTCTCGAAGGTGTTTTATTCCGACAGCGGCTCGACGTCAGTCGAGATCGCGCTGAAGATAGCCTTCCAGTACTGGCAGCAGAAGGCGCCGGAATGCCGTCTCAAGACCGGTTTTATCTCGCTCAAGGAAGCATACCACGGCGACACAATCGGCTCGGTGAGCGTGGGTGGCATCGACCTGTTCCACGAGATATACAAGCCCCTGCTCTTTCAGAGCTACAAGATCGACACGCCCCATTGTTACCGCTGCGCGCTCGGGAAAGCCTATCCAGGCTGCAGCCTGTCCTGCCTTGACCGGGCCGAAGAGGTGATCCGAAGCCGCAGTCACGAGACAGCCGCCTTGATCATAGAACCCCTCATACAGGGCGCGGCAGGCATGCTTGTCTCCCCGCCCGGGTATTTGAAGAGAATCAGGGAACTCTGTACGAAGCACAACATCCTCATGATAGCCGACGAAGTCGCAACCGGGTTCGGCAGAACGGGAAAGATGTTCGCCTGCGAACATGAGGGCGTCGCGCCCGATCTCATGTGCATTGCCAAGGGCATCACCGGCGGCTATCTTCCCCTGGCAGCGACGCTGACGACCGAAGAGGTTTACCGCGGCTTCCTCGGGGAGTACCGGGAATTGAAGACGTTCTTCCACGGCCATACGTATACCGGCAACCCCCTCGCCTGCGCTGCGGCCATCGCGAACCTTGACCTCTTTAAAAAAGACAAAACACTCGAAAAACTTCAGTTAAAGATCGCCATCATGACGCAGGAATTAGGGCGGTTCCGGGAACTCGAACATGTCGGAGACATCAGGCAGAAGGGGTTCATGGTAGGCATCGAACTGGTGAAAAACAGGGATACGAAGGTGCCCTATCCTCTTGAGGACAAGATGGGGATCAAGGTCATTCTGGAATGTCGCAAACACGGCCTTATTATCCGGCCCCTCGGCAACGTGATAGTCCTCATGCCGCCGCTCTCCATCACGGTGAGGGAGCTTAAGCGCATGATGAATATCGTGTATGCGGCCGTCAAAAAGGTCACGGAAGACGGTTAAATTTGCCGGCAGCTCTCGTCCCTATTTAACAGCCAGGAAACAAATTGCGGAAATTTCCAGACCAGGGTCGAGCGGAGTTCCGTGACGTAGAGCTTGACGAGGCTGCTGGTATCGAGATAGAGAATCAACGGCGGGCCTCGAGGACTGTTCTTGACAGGGATTTGCCCTTTGCCTTGATGCCGCGCACGCCGGCAGGCTTACCGCCGGTCCATCCTTCATTCCTGCACCTTCCCGCTGTCCTCTTCAATATACCTCATGCAGAGAAAGGAGAAAAAAGCCGCCAGGATGATAAAAAGCGGCGTAGTAAGGAGCGAGGCCTGTAATCCCCATTGATCGGAAAGCCAGCCGAGTATGGTCGGAGAAAAGGCGTCGCCGAGCGCATGGATAAAGAAGATGTTCACGGCAAAGGCCATGGCGCGGACGGACGGGGCCGTTACGTTCACGATCACGGTGTTCAGCGGACCGGTGTTCAGGAACAGGAAAAATTCGGCGAAAAATATGGATATGAGGCAGATCGACAGTATCGGCGTGACGAGGGCGTAGGCGGCAACCGGCGCCCCCAGCACAAAACCCCAGCCTGATACGAGGAGATACCCCTTGGCGCTTTTTTTCTGCAACCGGTCACCGAGCCACCCGCCTGCGAGCGTGCCGGTAATGCCCGCAAGCACGGTCACGACCCCGAACAGGGTGTTTCCTCTTGCCACGTCAAGGCCGTACGTACGATAAAGGAAACTCGGCATCCACTGGGCCAATCCTCCGAGGGCAAAAGTCATGGCAGCCATGGCCAGCGTGTTCGTGACGAAGGAACGGTTTGTAAACAGTCGACCATAGTTTCTCCGGAATTGTCCGGTATGTTTCGGCGTTATTTCATCAGTGGCCCCGCGGGGAGGCTCTCGGAGCAGCCAGAGGGGAACGGTCAATAACATCCCCGGCACTCCTACCATCAAAAAAGCCGCGTGCCAGCCGAAGGACTGCCCCAGGATCCCTCCACATACATAGCCGAGCGCGCTCCCGACCGGAATGGCCAGATAAAAATAGGAAAGTACCCTTCCGCGCCGCTCACGGGGATGGTAGTCAGAAAGCAGGCCGGGAGACACTGTCCCGAAACTCGCCTCACCGATGCCGACCGCTGTCCTGGCGGCAAAGAGCGTGCGATAGCCGGAGGCGATCCCGGCAGCGGCCGTGGCCAGGCTCCAGAGCGCAAGTCCGCCCGACGCCAGTTTCACGCGGCTCAAGCGATCTCCGAGCCAGCCGAGCAGGGGCGCCGATACCATATAACAGATCATGAAGGCGCTTCCGAGCAGGCCGAGGGCCGTATCGGACAGCAGCAGGTCGGCTTTGATAAGGGGGAAAACAGCGTACAGGACCTGACGGTCTATATAGTTGAGAAGATTGACCGCAAGGAGCAATGTCAGAGCGTATCGGCTGTACAATGACGTGGTAAAAGGGCTCGTTTTCATGCGGCTTGTTCCGACCGGGAGTGAATTATTTCCATCGTTCCTGTTTTATTTTATGTTGCATCGATGTATAGTGTTCAGGCGGATATTATAGCAAAATTTAAGGTCATTGCACGTAATGTTTTTATCGAGTGAGGAAAAACTATTTTAGCCTGAAATTCAACCCTTGAACATTTCAGGAATTTTTCTTGACAATCCATCCCCTTCCCTATATAATTTACAAGTTTTACAGCCCCCTAGCTGAATTATTATATGGTAATCAAGATTAATGACATACCACCCGAGGGGCTTACGCTGGAGCTTGCGCAGCGTCTCGATCTTTTCGACGAAGGCAAAGATACCACGGCATTTACGGCGGTTTTCAGTTTAAAGCCGGCAGGGGGCGCGCGAATCAGGGTAACGGGCCGAGTGAAGGCCGAACCGGCGCTCGATTGCAGCCGCTGCCTCAAGAGTTTCGCGTTCACGATTGATACGGAAGTGAATTTCGACTTCGCCCCGCTCAGTTCCCTGGGAGCGAACCCCGAGCACGAGCTTGACCGGGGGGAACTCGACACAGAATTCTACGAGGGCGACGAGATTGACATGGTAAGCGTCGCCAAGGAGCATCTGCTCCTGGCAATCCCCATGGTGTCGCTTCATAGTCCCGATTGCAAGGGCCTTTGCCCTGTCTGTGGAACAAACCTGAACGACGCGGAATGCACCTGCAGGAAAGACGCCAGGGACGAGTTCAACAAGTTTTCCAAATTAAAAGACCTGTTCAAGAAATAAATAAAGGAGTAACATAAGAAATGGCGAATCCGAAACACAGAACATCGAAGTCCCGCAGGGACAAGAGGCGCACCCACAAGTACCTCAAGGCCCCCTCGCTCGCGGTCTGCCCGCAGTGCCAGGAAGTCAAAAAACCGCATCATGCCTGCATGTCCTGCGGCACATATAACGGCCGGGAGATCATCGCAGTTCAAAACATATAACGATCCAAGTGCGAAGGCAAAGGGATATATCTTGCAGTATTCGGGTATGGCTCTTTGCCTTTTATATTGCGTAGACTGCAAGGAGCAGCAAACAGGAATGAAAATAGCGGTTGATGCTATGGGGGGTGACAATGCCCCGCAGGCAATCGTTGCCGGGGCCGTTCAGGCTGCTAGGGAATTCGGCATCGGCATCATCCTTGTCGGCATTGAGCAGACGATACAGACGGAGATCAAGAAGCACCTCCACACAAGAGGGCTCCCCATAGAGATACAAAATGCGACCCAGGTGGTGGACATGCTCGATTCTCCGGTTACGGTCTTTCGCAGGAAGAAGGACTCTTCAATCCGGGTCGCGAATGAACTCGTAAAGAGCGGAGAGGCAGTGGCCGTGATCAGCGCCGGCCACACCGGCGCAGCCATGGCAACATCGCTTTTCGTGCTGGGGCCGCTCGAAGGCGTGGAACGGCCTGCGATCGCCGTGTTCATGCCGACAATCACCGGGATGTCCGTGGTCCTCGATGTCGGCGCGAATGTGGACTGCAAACCGAACCACCTGCTGCAGTTCGCCATCATGGGTGAAGTGTTCGCCAAGTATCTGCTCAAGAATCTCAACCCGCGTGTGGGGCTGCTCTCCATCGGAGAGGAAGAGACCAAAGGGAACGAGCTCACCAAAGAGGCGTTCAAGCTTCTGACCGAGACATCACTCAATTTCATCGGGAACGTCGAGGGACGGGACGTTATGGCAGGCAAGGCCGACGTGGTCGTCTGCGACGGGTTCATCGGCAACGTCATGCTTAAAATCTCCGAGGCAGTTGCCGAGACCATAGGGACCATCATCAGAGAGAACATCGGCGACAATCTGATCCGCAAACTTGGATATTTCATGATGAAACCCGCGTTCCGCGCGCTCAAACGCCGCGTTGACTACGCGGAATACGGCGGCGCCCCGCTCTTGGGCATTAACGGCGTCAGCCTCATCAGCCACGGCCGCTCCTCGGACAGAGCGATTAAAAACGCCATCAAGGTCGCGGCGGAATTCGCCAAGAGCGAAGTAAACAAGCACATCCACGAGGATATCATAAAAAATATGGAGTTGGCCAAGATCAGATGATTCATGCGCGGATAATCGGGACAGGATCATATGCCCCGAAAAAAGTACTCACGAACCACGATCTGGAAAAACTGGTGGACACCAGCGATGAGTGGATCATCGAACGCACAGGGATCAAGGAACGCAGGGTCGTAGAGAAAGGGCAATCGACATCGGACCTCGCCTACGAGGCGGGCCGCAGGGCACTTAAAGCGGCGAGACTCGCCGCCGAAGACCTCGACCTGATCCTCGTCGCGACCATGACGCCCGACACGATCCTGCCGAGCCTGGGCTGCGTGGTCCAGGAAAAGCTCGGCGCGAAAAAGGCTGCGGCTTTCGACATCTATGCGGCGTGTTCAGGGTTCATCTACGGCCTGTCGATGGCAAGCGCTTATATAAAGTCGGAGATGTACTCGAATGTTCTCCTCGTCGGCGCCGAGGTCCTTTCCCGGTTCACGGACTGGGAGGACCGGACGACCTGCGTGCTCTTCGGAGACGGTGCCGGCGCGGTCGTCCTTCAAAGGCATTCAGGCAAACGCGGCGTGCTCTCAACCCACCTGCATTCGGACGGATCGCTCGGCAGTCTGCTGACCGTGCCGGCAGGGGGAGCCCTTCACCCGTCCACGCACTACACCGTCGACAAGAGGATGCACTATATAAAGATGAAGGGAAACGAGACCTTCAAGGTGGCTGTGCGCGCGCTCGAGGACGTGGTGCAGGAGGCGCTCGAACATAACAAGGTAAGACCCGAGGAGATCGACCTCCTCGTGCCGCACCAGGCGAACCTGCGGATCATCCAAGCCATGGCGCAGCGGCTCAACATGCCCATGGAGAAAGTCGTGTTGACGATCCACAAGTACGGCAATACCTCGGCCGCCTCCATCCCCATGGCGCTCGATGAGGCCGTGCAGGACGGAAAAATCAAGGACCACACCCTCATCCTGCTCGAAGCATTCGGTGGCGGCCTTACGTGGGCCTCGGCGCTGGTCCGATGGTAACGTAAAAAATTTCAAATCTCAAAGCTCAAAATTTAAATTTCGAGTGTACTTCGGAGGTTTCAATGGATTACCTGCTTACGGAAGAACAGATCATGATTCGCGATCTCGCAAGGCAGATCGCGGTTGAAAAGGTCGTGCCGGTGCGGGCGGAACTTGATGAAAAGAACAAATTCCCCTGGGACATCATGAAGGCCATGGCCCAGGCAGATCTTTTCGGGCTGTTTATCCCCGAGGAATTCGGAGGGTTAGGGAAAAAGAGCCTGGAACTCTGCATCGCCGTTGAGGAACTCTCGCGGGCCTGCGTCGGCGTGTCCACGAGCTACGCGGCCAACGCACTCGGCACCTATCCCCTTCTCCTTTACGGCTCGGACTCGCAGAAGAAAAAATACCTTCCGGACATCGCCGCTGGCAAACGTCTCGTGGCCTTCGGTCTGACCGAGGCCAACGCGGGCAGCGACGCTGGCGGCATTCAGACCACGGCAAAGCTCGAAGGGAATGAATATGTGCTGAACGGCACGAAGCAATGGATCACAAACGGCGGCGAGGCGGAGATCTACACCATTATCGCGATTACCGACAAGAGCAAAGGTGCGCGCGGCGCATCGGCCTTCATCGTGGAAAAAGGCACGCCCGGGTTCACCTTCGGCAAGAAGGAGAACAAGATGGGCATCCGCGCTTCGTCCACCACGGAACTCATCTTCAATAACTGCCGCATCCCGAAGGAAAACCTCATCGCCAGGGAAGGCATGGGTTTCATCGTCGCCATGAAGACCCTGGACAGTTCAAGAACGGGCGTCGGCGCCCAGGGCGTAGGAGTGGCCCAGGGAGCCATCGACGAGGCGATCAAGTTTGCAAAGAACAGGGTCCAGTTCGGCCAGCCTGTCACGTCGTTCCAGGCGGTCCAGCACATGCTCGCCGATATGCAGACCCAGACCGAGGCGGCGCGCTCGCTCGTCTATTCCGTCGCGCGCTTCGTGGACAGCGGGGCAAAAGACATATCAAGGGCCTCGGCCATGGCCAAGCTTTTCGCCACGGACGTCGCCATGAAGGTCACCACGGACGCGGTACAGGTCATGGGCGGCTCGGGCTACATGAAGGAATATCCGGTCGAAAAGATGATGCGTGACGCCAAGATCCTTCAGATTTATGAGGGCACGAACCAGATCCAGCGGAACGTCATAGCTCAGGACATGATTAAGGAAGCGGCGAGACAGAAGTAGCCGGAATCCAGAAGTCAGGCAACAGAATTAATTAACTGAAAGCCCACAACGGCACAAAGAATACTTCGCCCCTTTGTGCCTTCATGGTAAAAGGATTGGAAGCATGAACATTATCGTGTGCATCAAGCAGGTCCCGGACACATCGGAAGTAAAGATCAATCGCGAGACCAATACGCTCATTCGAGACGGGGTGCCGAGTATCATCAACCCCTATGATATGTACGCCATCGAGGAGGCGCTGCAGCTTCGCGAGAAGCACGGCGGAAAGGTGACCGCCGTGACCATGGGGCCACCCCAGGCTGCCGAGGCGCTCAAAGAAGCCGTCGCCATGGGCGTTGACGATGTGGTTCTCTTTTCGGACCGCGCGTTCGCGGGAGCGGATACATGGGCCACGTCCTATGTTCTTTCCAGGGGCATCAAAAAAATGGGCGAATTCGACATCGTTATCGCCGGCAAGCAAGCGATCGACGGCGACACTGCCCAGGTCGGGCCCGAAACGGCGGAGATGCTCGGTGTTCCTTTCGTTGCGTATGTGAGAAAGATCGAGAAGGTCGACATAGGTGCCATGACCGTTGAGCGCATGATGGATGAAGGATTTGACATTGTCGAGACAAAGCTTCCGGTATTCATTACCGTCGTAAAGGAGATCAACCAGCCGCGGCTGCCCTCGCTCAAAGGCAAGATGAAGGCGAAAAGCCTTAAGGTTGCGACCTTGACCGCCAAGGACATTGGAGCAGAAGAAAACTTCTGCGGCCTCAAGGGTTCACCCACCAAGGTCGTCAGGATTTTTCCTCCCGCGCCCCGCGGCCAGAGGGAAATGCTTTCGGGTACTGTGGACCAGCAGGTCGATCTCGTAGCGAAGAAACTTAAGGAGCAAACGTTAATTTAAGAGGACTTCCGTCTTCTGATTTTCAAGGAGCAACCAGTGAGCGTAAAAGTCAATCCTGACAAATGTACAAGCTGCGAGACCTGCGTTTCTACGTGCCCCTTCGGCGCCATTGAAATGCGCGACGGCAGGGCATTCATCACGGAGAACTGCACCGTCTGCGGGGCCTGCGTTGAAGCCTGTGAATTCAAAGCGATCGAGAGAACTGGCGAGGAGGCCGTGGCCGCGGCAACCGACCTCTCCGCGTATAAGGGCGTCTGGGTGTTCGCCGAGCAGCACAAGGGTGCTGTCTCCAGTGTAGCGCTCGAACTCCTTGGCGAAGGCAGAAAGCTCGCGGACAAGAGGAGAACCAAGCTCTCCGCCGTGTTCATCGGCCACGGGATAAAGGACAAAGCAAAGGACCTCATCGCCCACGGTGCGGACATCGTATACGTGGCGGACGATCCGGCCCTCAGGGATTTCAACGACGACTCGTACAGCGCCGTACTCACCTCGCTGGCCACGCTCCATAAACCCGAGATCATCCTTGCGGGAGCGACCGCCGTCGGCCGATCCTTCATTCCCAAGGTCGCGGCAAAGCTCTACACGGGACTCACTGCGGACTGCACCGCACTGGACATCGACCCGGCATCAGGCAACCTTCTTCAGACCCGGCCTGCCTTTGGCGGAAACATCATGGCCACCATCGTCGCTCCCAATCATCGGCCGCAGATGGCGACGGTGCGGCACAAGGTGATGAAGAAGGCAGCGCCCGACACGTCGCGCAAGGGGGACATTGTCGACGTTAAGTTCACCACTGCCGTCGATATGCGCACGAGAGTGATCAACACCGTTGAAGAGGTGGGCGAGACCGTGAATATCAGCGAGGCCGACATTATCGTGGCCGGAGGCCGCGGCATGGGCAGCGCCAAGAACTTTCAGCTCATCGAAGAGCTCGCAAAGGTCCTCGGCGGCGCCGTGGGCGCGACCAGGGGGGCGGTCGACGAAGGGTGGGTCCCCTACTCTCACCAGGTGGGGCAGACAGGCAAGACCGTGTGCCCCAAACTCTATATCGCGGCAGGCATATCCGGCGCGATCCAGCATCTTGCCGGCATGCAGTCGTCCGACGTGATCATCGCGATCAACAAAGACCCCCATGCGCCCATCTTCTCCGTGGCGACCTACGGGATCGTCGGCGACGTCATGGAAGTCCTGCCGATCATGATCAAAAAGTTCAAAGAAATGAGAGGATGACGTCATTCGGCTGTCGGCGGCGAAGCCCGTATCGTCACGCATCTTACGGTAACGTGGAACATTCAATGACGAACTGCGTGAACGGACAACGAAACGCGCCTCGTGACCGTAACCGCCTGACGTGGTGTTTCAAGTTCAGGAGCAAAAAAGAGATACCATGGTGACGGATACCCTATGAAAATCGCCTTCATCTTTCCCGGCCAGGGCTCCCAGTACGTGGGCATGGCCAAGGAGTTCGTTGAAAACTTCGAGGAGTCCCGCGAGGTATTCGATATCGCAAGCTCCGCGCTCGGCTACGACCTGCTGCAACTCTGCATGCAGGGTCCGGCGGAGAAGCTGAACCTTACGGAAAACACGCAGCCCGCGCTACTCGCAGCGAGTATCTCCATTCTGCGGCCGCTCGAACGCAGGGGTCTCGCGGCAGGCGCGGCAGCGGGCCACAGCCTCGGCGAATATACCGCGATAACGGCGGCGGGAGGCTTCGATCTTAAGGTCGCGATTGCGCTCGTCCGGAAGCGCGGACGGTACATGCAGGAAGCCGTTCCGGAGGGAACAGGCCTCATGGCCGCGGTTCTGGGCATGGAACGGCGGGACGTAGAAAAAACTTGCCATGAAGCCGCCAAAAATGGTATAGTTGCCCCGGCAAATTACAACTGTCCCGGCCAGATCGTGATTGCCGGTGAAAAAAAAGCAGTGGAAGCCGCGATGGAGATCGCCAGGACCAAAGGCGCCAAAAAAGTGATCCCTCTGGCGGTGAGCGTGCCTTCGCACTGTCCCATGATGATGCAGGCGGGCGAGCGGCTCGCCCGGGAACTCGAAAAAGTAAAGATCGATGATCTCCGCATCCCGATCGTCAATAACGCGGATGCGAAGTTTTTACGGACTTCATCCGAACTCAGGCCGTCGCTTATCAAGCAGATCAGTTCCCCGCTCTACTGGGAAGACTCGATCACCCGGATGACGGCTGGAGGCTGCGACACCTTTGTTGAGATCGGGCCGGGGAAAGTGCTTTCCGGACTCGTAAAGCGTATCGTCAGGGACGCGAAAGTGCTGAACGTAGAAGACATGAAGACCATGAATGACGCACTTAGCGCCTTGGGACTGTAAATAAGAGGGCCAAGGGTAAGGCGGCGAGGGCGAGGAAATACGGACCTTGGGCCATTGCCCCATGACCCTATTCTTTTAAGGAGTTCAGGATGAGTCTAAACGGTAAAACGGCGCTCGTGACCGGAGCCGCGCAGGGAATCGGCAGGGAGATCGCGCTCGCGTTCGCGGCAGACGGCGCCGATGTCGCCATCTGCGACGTGAACCTCGAAGCTGCTCAGAAGACCTCCGCCGACATCGAGGGCAAGGGCAGGAAATCCTTGGTAATGAAGGCCAACGTCGCGGCCTCGGCCGAGGTGACGGCGATGGTCGATCAGGTCGTCGAGAAGTTCGGTAGGATCGATATCCTCGTGAATAACGCCGGCGTTACCCGTGACGGCCTCATCCTGAGGATGAAGGAAGAAGACTGGGACCTGGTGCTCGACATCAACCTGAAAGGCGCATTCAATTGCGCGAAGGCCGCCCTTAAATACATGGCAAAGCAACGTGGCGGCACCATCATCAACATTGCCTCGATCGTCGGGGCCATGGGCAATGCAGGCCAGGCGAACTACGTTGCCTCCAAGGCGGGGCTCATCGGCCTTACCAAAACCATTGCGAGGGAATACGCGAACCGGGGAATCACGTCGAATGCGGTTGCGCCGGGATTCATCGAAACGGCCATGACAAAGGCCCTTCCCGAGAACGTCAGGCAGGAACTCGCGAAACAGATACCCATGGGCAAACTCGGGACCCCGGAAGACGTGGCGAATGCCGTCAGGTTCCTTGCCTCGCCATGGGCGTCATACATCTCCGGCCAGGTCATCCACGTGAACGGCGGCATGTACATGTAGGAACTGCACGCTCCCGCCGCAAAGACGCGAAGGCGCTAAGAGAAAATCAACGCTTTGTGTCTTGGTGCCTTTGTGGCTGATGATAAATAAAACAAAGAACGCACTTACAGGAGGAAAACAATGGCAGATGTAGACGGAAAAGTAAAAAAGATCATTTCTGAGCAGCTCGGAGTGCCCGAAGGGGACGTGAAGTCCGAGTCGTCATTTGTCAACGATCTGGGCGCCGATTCCCTCGATACCGTGGAACTCGTCATGGCGCTCGAAGAGGAGTTCGGAATCGAAATCCCGGACGAAGACGCCGAAAAGATTGCAACCGTTCAGAACGCGATTGACTACATTAAGGCAAAGGCAAAGCAATAACCGGAACGTTCAGCATAGTTTGTTTTTTTAAAACTCCAAAAGCCAGAAGACCTCGCACCTGTTCAGCGGAAGCGGGTTTTTTGGCTTTTCGGATTTTATATGATGGAGGGCATTCCCTTTGAAGAGAAGAGTCGTTGTCACCGGCATCGGGATGATCACCCCCGTCGGGGCCGATACGGAAAAAACATGGGAAGGACTGATCAACGGAAAATCGGGCATCAGCCCCATTACGCTTTTCGATGACAAGGATATTCCGACCCAGATAGCCGGTGAGGTGAAGGGTTTCGATCCCGCAGCCTATATTGAGGCAAAAGAGATCAAGAAGATGGATCGCTTCATCCACTACGCCATCGGGGCCAGCCAGATGGCCCTGGACGCCGCTGAGCTCAAGATTACGCCGGAAAACGCGGACAACGTGGGCGTCATGGTCGGCGCAGGCATCGGCGGTCTCCCCGCCATCGAACGGTACCACCGCGCCTATGTCGAAAGTGGCTACCGCAAGATTTCCCCGTTCTTTATTCCCATGCTCATCATCAACGAGGCGTCGGGCCAGGTATCCATCAGGTTCGGGGCCAAGGGGCCGAACTCGTGCGCGGTCACGGCCTGCGCAACGGGTACGCATTCCATCGGAGACGCGTTCAAAATCATCCAGCGCGGCGACGCCGACGCCATGATCACGGGCGGAACGGAGTCCGCCATCTCACCCCTGGGCGTGGGCGGGTTCTGCGCCATGAAAGCCCTCTCTACGAGGAACCACGAACCGGAACGGGCAAGCCGTCCCTTTGACGCGGAGCGGGACGGCTTCGTGATGGGCGAGGGAGCGGGGATTCTCATACTTGAGGAACTGGAGTACGCGAAGAAACGCGGGGCGAAGATCCGCGCCGAGGTGATCGGCTACGGCCTTTCGGGCGACGCCTACCATATGACCACGCCGGCCCCGAACGGCGAAGGCGCGGCGCGGTGCATGAAAATGGCGATCAGGGATGCGGGCATCGCCCCTACGGACATGGGGTACATCAACGCGCACGGCACATCGACCAAGTACAACGACGAATATGAGACGATGGCGATCAAAGCCGTGTTCGGCGACTATGCATACAAAATACCGGCCAGTTCCACAAAGTCAATGACCGGACATCTGCTTGGCGCTGCGGGCGGCGTAGAGGCCGTCATTACCGTCCTTGCCCTGGAACGGGGAATCCTCCCCCCTACCATCAATCTCGAAAACCCCGATCCCGAATGCGATCTTGACTACATACCGCATACGGCAAGGCAAGTGCAGGTGGAAGTGGCCATGTCGAATTCCTTCGGATTCGGCGGTACGAATGCATGCCTGGTCTTCAAAAAATACCGGAAGTAACATGGACTCTTTCAAGGATATTGAACGACGAATCGGCCATAGCTTCAAAAACCCGGAACTGCTCGAACGCGCTCTGACCCATAAGTCGTACGCCAACGAAAATAAAGTCCCCTACCACAACGAAAGGATGGAGTTCCTGGGCGACGCCGTCCTGAGCCTTGTTGTCAGCGAATACCTTATGAAGACATGCCCGGACTCCTCGGAAGGCGACCTTTCGAGGCTCCGGGCGGCGGTCGTAAGCGAACCTTCTCTTGCTGCAATCGCGCGTGAGATCGAATTGGGAAATCATATCCTGCTCGGCAAGGGAGAAGAACAGACTGGCGGCAGGGATAAAGATTCACTGCTCGCCGATTGCCTTGAAGCGCTCATTGCATCCGTATATCTGGATGGGGGCCTCTCAGGGGCGGAAGAACTCGTCACCCTGCTGTTTGAAGAGAGAATAAGAAAGACCTGTACCGCCGGCGGAACGCTCGATTACAAGACAGAATTACAGGAACTCTGCCAGGAACGGCTCAGGCAACTCCCGGAATACCGGGTCGTGTCCGAGAGCGGCCCCGACCACCAGAAACAGTTCGAAGTCGAAGCATGGCTCAAGGGCCGGCTTTACGGCCGTGGCACGGGGCGGAGCAAGAAGGAAGCCGAGCAGCGCGCAGCAAAGGAGGCTCTTGAAAGGCTCGCCGGCAATTCGAAGTAAATTCCTTCCTGATTTGTAGATTAAAATTTATTGAAAAAACACGAGTTTTTTCGCTTCTGTCAGTCGAACCTTGACGTTTTTAAATAATTTTCGTAAAATAATAATACTAAAAGCTTAATAGCTAGCATTCGGGTATCTGTCTTGCGGAATATCTATCAATAAGCATGAACAGTAGACTTGCCCAAATTTTCGCGCTATTATTTATTCTTATTCCCCTGCCGTGTCCGGGAACTCCTCCTGACCCTTGTGATGGCTACAGCACCGCTCTCTTAGTGGATACGGTAAGTCATACGATGTGGATGTGCCAGGGGAATCTCGCCGTAAAGGAATATCATGTATCGCTCGGCCGCGGCGGGGTGGACAAGCGAGTGAAAGGTGACGGGAAAACTCCTCTCGGGGAGTATCCTCTCGGTCTACCGCGGCCTTCGGACCGGTATGGGGTCTTCATCCCCGTGGGATATCCAAGTCCCGAACAGCTTTCTCAGGGATTTTCGGGAGGAAATATCGGGATCCACGGTCCGCATCGCCGGCGCCTGTGGCTCGGCGAGTATGCCGCAAAAACCGACTGGACGCTCGGGTGTATCGCGGTCGGCACGGATGATGAAATCGCCGAAGTTGCCCGGTGGGTAAAAGCACAGAAAGTGGATAAGATAGTCATACGATGAAGGCAGCCCGACAAGAGCATCGTATCGATGGCCAATAGAACCCTCGATCGAGCAAATCGTCAGAAACAGACACATGCGGCCAGAGGGCAGGAAATTCGGCAATACCGTTCATTCATGTGCATTTTGCAATGCGAGAGCAGCCATCATGATCATACCTTTCTTCATTCCCCACTCTGGTTGTCCTCATCAGTGCGTATTTTGCAATCAAAAAAATATCACCGGGGAAAGCAGGCCAGCTGACCTATCATCTATCCCGCAAAAAATCGAAAAATACTTGACCACTCATACGACAAGGGAGCCCGTCCAGGTTGCGTTCTACGGCGGGAGCTTCACCGCTTTGGACCGGGGAATGCAACGCGCGTATCTGAAAGCGGTCCGCGCCTTTGTTGAATCCGGGAGGATTGCGGCTGTCCGCATCTCGACAAGGCCCGACTGCATAGACGGACATGTCCTTTCGCTTTTACGGGAGCACCATGTCCGCACTGTAGAACTCGGGGCTCAATCCATGGATGATCGCGTACTCGCCCTCTCGGGCCGGGGTCATACCGCAGCCGACACGGTAAACTCAGTGAAACTGCTTGAAGAATACGGATTTATCACAGGCCTTCAACTCATGCCCGGCCTTCCCGGAGACTCAGCGGACGGATTCATTAAAAAAACGGTCAATCCCGCAATCGCATTGAAACCTGATTTTGTTCGTCTTTACCCGGCACTCGTCATAAAAGGGACGCCGCTCGAGGCGCTCTATACAATCGGGCGCTACAGTCCGCTCTCGCTTGACGATGCGGTTTCGCTTTGCGGTAAGGCGCTGGTGAGATTCGAGGCGGCGGGAATCCATGTGATCAGAATCGGCCTCCAGCCCACGGAGGAACTGGAGAAGCCCGGCACTATCCTGGCCGGGCCATACCATCCAGCATTCCGGCAAATCGTCGAATCGTCTCTCTTGCGGGATAAAATGCGGGAAGCGCTGGCGCAGAGGACAGGCGCGAAGGACAGCGCGGTGTTTCTCTCCCACCCTGACGATATTACGGCATCGATCGGCCACAAGCGTTCGAATATCGAGATGCTTACCAGGCAGTTCCGGCTCCGCAGTATGCGCATCCTTCCGGACCCCGCAATGCCGAGAAGAACGGTGAGGCTTCTGGACTCATAAACCGGCCGCCGCCGGCGCCTTTATTTGCATGGTATTAAGATACGGCAATACTTCTTTCATCGTTTTTCTTACGACGCTTCTTCCATACAGGCCGACGGCCACGTAGTGGAGATCCCATTTCATGAGATGCTTCAGAATATATTTCCATGAGTAAAACCGGCCCATGCCCGTCAGGGTTTCCATCTGCAGGGTTTCGGGATCCATCTGTGCAGGCCTGAAGACCACGTGCTGGAGGTTATACTTGCTCCAGTCGGTGTGGAGAAGCCTTCCGCTCGATTTCATCTCTTCAAAAATAGCGGTTCCCGGCAACGGAGTAAGCGACATGATCTGCGTCGTATCGATTCCGCATTCTATTGCAAACGTACTTGTTTTTCGAACGACGTCGACATCGTCCGTGTCCGCGCCCAGCACGAACATCCCGTGCAGGTGGATGCCGTGATCTTTCACGGCCTTGATACACCTCGTTATGTCCTCGATCGCCTGCTTCTTGTTGTATGCCACGAGTGTTTTCGGGTTGATGGACTCGAACCCTATGTAGAGCGTGTGGCAACCTGCGTCCGCCATCAGCGTGAGAAGTTCCGGATCCCTTGCCACGTCCGTCCTCGCCTGGGCGCACCAAGTCGACGTGATGCCCTCCGCGATCATGCCCCTCATAAGTTCTTTTGTACGTTTCTTATCGGCCGTGAAATTGTCATCAACGAAAAACTTTGTGGCCTTTGAAACGGAATGAACATGCTTCAGTTCCTTCAAGCTTGTCTCCACCGATTTAAACCGGTACTTTCTTCCGAACATGGGCACCACCGAGCAGAATTTACATTCGTAAGGACAGCCGCGGGACGTGGATACCGGGTAGATTGTGGATGATTTCCAGTTACGGACAAGCGAAAAATCAGGTATCGGCAGGCGGTTAAGTTCTTCTTCGGTGAGAACCTGACGGGGAGGATTGTGCACGATTTTGCCGCCTTTATCACGGTACGAGAGCCCTTCGATCCCGGTAAGAGCAGGCTTGCCTGTTTCCAGACAGTCCACGAGCTCCGTCAGCGCGAAGTCGCCTTCTCCCCGAACGACGTAATCGGAATAGTTCAATGCTTCGTCCGGCATAAAGGTGGGATGCGCTCCGCCCATGACCACCGGTATGCCTCTGCTCTTCACTCTCTTGCCTATCGAATAGGCCCTCATGGCCGTTGAGGTGAGCGTGGAGATGCAGACAAAGTCGGAGTTCTCGATGTACGACCAGTCCAGAGAGGAAATATCCTCTATAAACGTCTTCACGTCGTATCCTCTGTCTCTGAGGATTGTTGAAAGCAGAACAGAACCTACCCGTGCGACATTGAACCTGCGCAGCATCTGAAATCCAAACGCGCCGGCTTCGATAAATGATATTCTCTTGATCGTCATGGTTTCTCCTTCAAGATGGCCGCCGCAAAGGTGTAAAATGAGCCGCCGTGGAATGGAGGTAAGAAAGTATTCCCGGTGCTGATAATACGGACCTCACTCTTGCCGCCTTTGAAAACCGTAGAAGACCCAAGCCTCTGCGGTGCCGTAACCTCGCTGATCACAGACGTAATCTGGAAGAACCCGCCCTTTGAGGATTTTACTTCTCTCGTTCCGCCGCCATGAATTCGGCCTCCCAGAACTTCTGAGTCAGCGACTTGGCGTCCTTCCCATATGCTGCCATGCGCCTGCGGTATTCTTCGTCTTTCAGGGCCTGGGCCGCATTTTCATCCATGGGTTTGGCATTAAACTTGTTGACGAGCGTGAAGGCCTCATCGAAGTGGTCCCTGATGATGCAAGGTACGATGAAATTGTCCACTTTGTCCGGCGGCTGGGTATACCCGTACTCGTTCTGCCACTTGCGGATGGACTCGAAGTACGGCGAGAACAGAACATCGTTCAGAGTCTTGTTCTCCCGGTACACGTCGTAGATGTTCGACAGGTAATAGGGATAGAACGTGCAGGGCGCCATGTTCCCGTTCCAGTCTATGTAGAAATATCCGCCCGGCCTCCCTGCCGAGATGCAGCCGACCGCATAGGGCCCGCCGTTCCAGAAATCGACGAGAAAGATGTTCGACTCCTTGATCATCTTCTGTTCGTTCTGGAACAAAGCGAGGCGCTGTTCCGGTGTGATCATGAGGTCCACGGTGTAGCTCCGGCCGATCGGCATGTACTGGAAAATCCATCCGTAGATGGCGCCCATCTGCTTGAAATAAAAGTCGGTGAACTTCCGGTCCATAATGATGTCGACATTGTGCCGGGTTGCGGTCACGCTCACGCCGAAGGGCACACCGGCTTCTTTCAGGTTTTCCATTGCCTGGATGATTTTTTTGAACACGCCCTTCCCGCGCCGCTCATCGGTCTCTTTCTCGAAACCCTCCACGGAAATAGCCGGCGTGATATTGCCGAGTTCCGCCATCCGGGCGGCCACACCCTTCGTAATCTGCGTGCTGTTGGTGTACATCATGAAATACTGGTCCCTGTTTTCTTCAAGGATATTGAAGATGGTTTTGTTTCCGTCACGGTAGAGGAGGGGTTCGCCTCCGGAAATTACCGTGAAGTACGACCCCCACAGACGCTTTTTTTCGTCAAGGATCCTGCTGAATACGTCATAGGACAGGGTTTCGGCGTTTCCCGCAGAGCTGGACGCGTAGCATCCTTTGCAGAAAAGATTGCACCGCTTGGTCGGGCTGATAGTCAGGAAAGCGGGAGGATAGATCCCGTACTTCTCGACAAAATGTCCCGAACGGTCGTCTTCTCCCAGGAGGGTCCTGCCGACAAAGTTGCTGATTATGGCTTTGGATACCTTCGGGGAAACTCTGCCGTCCGAGATCGCTCTGTTGACAGAATGGAGCAGGTTTTGCAGCATCAGGCATCGCCCTTCCTGTACGCCGGCGGGGCGGTTGTCCTTATTCAACACGACGAAGTTTTCATAGAGCTTCTGTTCAGCTTTTTTCAGGATCACCCTGCGAATCATGTCCCTGCGGAGCAAAAAATTAAGTACATCAGCCGGGACGTTTTTCCATATCTGATTCAGTTCCATGTCGTCCTCCTTGACCGTATAGAAAAATCCCTAATGGATTCTGCCGAATGCGAAACACATGCATGAGAGCCGAGGTCACGGGGGATCACGGTGAGCGCGCATAGCGTGTTTTCTGTATGAAAGCGTTCCTCCGCGTCATAAATAGACACCCTCTTTCTCCTTTTGGACATCACGGGACATGAGGAAAAAGCGCACTCTCAACGCCTGCTTCTCTATCAAGCACCTGTCGGATGTCAGTGTTTTTTCATGGTCACTTCATTGACATTAGCATGAACAAAAAAGGCCTGCGTAAGAGAGAATAATTACTTAATTTTAAGCTTAGCAATCGACTGCAATTTGTCAATCCGACTAAAATAGTACGCTTCTCTAAGCGGTGGCTCATTTTTTTATTTTCTCATACCTAAACAGCACGGAAAAACCGGATTCTTGCAAGTCTATGAACGAGTCCTATAAACGCGGCCAGCCATGCGGCAAGGGCGATGTAGATAAAAACTCGGGAGATTCCGACCAGAAACGGAAGCCGCGCCGCTCTTCCCAGTTGAAGCGAACAGGCCGTATACATGCCGAGAGGAAAGACCATGCCCCAGTATCGCGGCTCGTAGGCAATGGGAAAGCGTTTAGAAATATGTCTCCACGCGTTCAGCATGACCAGCAAGGGTATCCACCATGTGGTTACGGACCAGAAAAACAAAGTGTGCCCCTTTAAAAAGGGAAGGACTTCCCGCAAAAATACCCATCGTTCGGCGTTCAACATGAGCGATGCCCCGGCGAGGGTCGTGATTGCAGCAGCTCCCATGTTGATCCAGTACAGCGGCGTGAGGTTTTCGGGTTCGATCGGAAAGAACAAAAGTCTATAGAGGATCAAAATAATGGTGAACAGGTAGAGACCGCTTCCCAGGAAGTGCATTGCTGCGGAGAAAAGAAGGACGGAGTCCTGCAGGCTTTGCTGAACGTCCGGAACGATCAGGGTGCCGAGTATCGATATCGCCTGGGTTCCTACAGCATAGAGAAGCCATCCGCCGTCCACGTCTGTGGCGAGAACCGGTTTTCGATCTCCTGTCACAGCCGCTGTAAAAAAAGCGTATATGAGGACGGCCCAGAGAGCGAGGCCGAAGATGCAGAGCACGATTCCGACGGTGAAATTCTTCGAGAGGATTACGAACTGGCTTCCCAGAACGCACGTCCCCGCAACGATCGTAAAAAAAGCAGGCCCTTGCGCGAACCCGCAGGCATCATCCTTCACGCCTGAGGGAAATAAAACGGTGCGTATAGAGGTAAGGATAATCAGAACGGCATACGCGACGTTGTTGATGTAAAACAGGATTTTTGCGACGTGCTCCATACCCAGCCGGTATGCGGCTATGGAGATGATGCCCGTTGCCATGACAAAGGCGAAACCACCGGGGTTGAGTCTCTCGGCTTCCTGTCTGACAATGTTCCTCACGTTTCTTTACCTAATCCGGACAAGCCCGAACCAAAACCTGTCACAAAGACACTCAAACACGAAGAAAATTTATTGATTTCTTTCTGAACTTCGTGACCTTCGAGCTTTCGTGGCAAAATTGTTTCCGTTTCGGGTAGAATTTGAATTTTTGGGCGCTACGTTGCAAAGACGCTCTTCACATTTTTTACTTCGTGTCGCCGTACCTTCGTGGTGGATATTTTGGGTCTATGGATGCATCCCCAGCGATTCAAGCTGTTTGAGCGTGGACTCATAGCTTGTGTGATGGACGCCACGGATGCCCAGGCCCCTCGCCACTTCCACGAACAAGGCCCGGTCGTCGATGTATGCCACCTGATCCGGCGGCACCTGTGCGATATCGAGCGCGATCCGATAAATGTCCGCATCGGGTTTCCGGTAATGGACAAAGGACGAGGCAATGAAGAAGTCGATGAAACCGGTCAATCCGAATTCTCTGATCCGGTGCACGGAAAGCTCCCTGCCTTCGTTGCTGACCACTGCGGTCCTCAGCCCGTAACGGGACTTAAGATTTTTGACGAGTTCTATCATCTGAGGGTACTGGCCGGTCCTGAACATAAAAGACTTGAACTCCTCGCGCGAAAAGGGACGTTCCTTGTAAAAGACCGTGCGGTCCAGGTACTCGTCGAGGCTCAGCTTGCCCTCCTCATAGGTGTCGAAGGTGAGGTGGTGGCGCTCGTTCATGTCGTCAAGGTCTAGGCCGAACAGTTCCGCCGCCTTCTTGCGTTTCGGAGAGTCCCACCCGTTCTCGAGCAGGACACCGCCGATATCGAGGAACAGTGCAGTTATTCTCTGAGATGCCGTCATGGAGCGCTCCCTTTTCTGTTCCGGAGGCATCGTTGTCCGGAACGTCAGCAGGCAGATATGCCCCTTTTGAGACACCGGCTGGTTTCAGACAAAATTACCACTTGTCATTTTCTTCGCTTCTCTCCGGCCTGTTGTATCGCGCCGGCAGACGATTGCCGATACGGAAACAATCAACGCCCGTCGGCCCGCCTAGACCGTATACAGACAGGTCCCGGAGAAGATCAATCCCGTCGAGCCGTCGATGCTGAGGGGCGCCCCTTCTCTGACGATCTCGGCTCCTATCCGCGCGTAAGGCCCCTGTTCGTCTGCGTCGATTGACATGTCCGCGCAGGAAACGACAGCGGTCACGCCGAATTTCTGCGCAAGCACGGCTGCGTGCGACGTCACGCCGCCCTGGCTCGTGATGATGCCGCTGATCAGAGGCATGAGCGAAACGTCCCCCGTGCTCGCCGTTCTCCTTAAGAGAACAACGGGCATGCCGCTCTTCCGCTTTGCGTTCTCAGTTTCCAGCGCCGATGCGGCAAAGGACACTGCGCCGCTCAACGCCCCTCCGTTCGCTCCGATGCCCCTGCCGATGATCCGCGACTCCATCCTGCATATTTCTCCGAACTTAACGGCTATATTTGCACTGAATTCCATGCGCCTTGTCTGCAGCACGAAAAGGGCCCTTTTACCGTCCCGCTGCCGGACATACGTTACCTCAACCTCCTGCGGCAGCCCCCCGAAGGCCTGTTCGATCGCGCGGGCGAGTTCCCGGTGCATCTGAAATAATTCAGGGTCAACTTCCTCAAGACTCTTCGCTCTATGTCTCTCTCCGCCCTCGGCGATTAAAATGTTCCCTGTTTTTTCTGACTGTTTTCTTGAAAGAGGACGATTGGCGCGCGTTCCGTAGACAAGGTCGTCGCCCGTGGCATTTTCCGCTGTTTCTCCATATATTTCCTCTTCATAGGTGAACGGATTACGGGTAAAGAACACGGACGCGCCCGAGCCCGCGGCGTTGCCGAAGACCATCTGCATGAGCGCAACCGATGTCCCCCAGTGGTCCGATGTCTTCGTGGCCCTTTTGAACTGTACAGCCCTCTCGGAAAACCACGAGGCATAAACAGCCCGTACCGCGCGCCTCAATTGTTCATATACATCTCCGGGTATCTCCAGCTTCCTCTCCGACAGCTTGTGCTTATAGAGAGCGACGACCGTTTCCATGTCATCCGCGGCAAGTTCCTCCCGCGCGTGCGTGTTCCTTTTCTTCATGACTCCCTGGAGGATGTTTTCAAATACGGCGGCATCAAGCCCGTATACGATTGTTCCGTAGTGCTCGATGAACCTTCGGTACGAGTCCCACGCGAACCGGGGATCGCCGGTGCTGTTCATGAGCGCCTGAACTGTCACGCTGTTCATCCCGCAGTACAAGAGGGACGACAGGATGCCCGGCATTGATATGTGCGAGCCGCTCCGGACCGATAAAAACAGCGGTCGTTCCCTGCCGCCGAAGATCCCGCCCGAACGCTCCTCGATTTTTTTGACCGCCTGCCGCAACGATGTGTAAAACTCCACGCTGTCCGTGTATTCCCGGTGGAGGCCGGTGTGAAGCGCGGAAAATACCGCTCCCGCCGGCACAGGGAAGCCCCGGCTGCGAAGATAGACGAGGTTTTCGATCTTACTGCCGATAACCGGACCGAGCCTCACGGCCTCGTCGTCCGGCAGCTCATCGATCATGAAGTAATCATCCGCCTCTCGCTGCTGCGTGCCGGCGTACACTTCCGCGTCGAAGGCATGTTCTATGTGACGCGTCAACGCGTTTATGAGCGCGTTGATGATTCTGTCCGCTTCTACGAGCCCGGGAACGCTACTGATGATGTCCCTGATGAGAATATCGGCGGCCTTGTCTTCGAAGTCGTTTTCCGAGGGGTCGAGGTTCATCAGGATTTCCGGAAGTTCGTTCCGGGGGCATTCTTCGAGAATGTCCTTAATCGGCCCGTGGAACGTTCTGTTGAAGAACCGGACCATCCACGCAAGCTCTTTCTGCCACATCCTGAGCAGATCGACGACCTGGGTCATGCGAAGGCGGTTGTTCGCGAGGACGGTCACAAGCTCATTGATGCGGAAGTTATCGATTCCGTGGAGCTTCATCAGTTCATTGACCCCCTCGAGAGTGCAGACCCATGACGTAACGTCCCCGGTGGAAACAGCTTTGCCTTTCTTTTCAATCTCGGAAATCGTTTCTTCGAGGATCACTCGTATCTTTGCGTCGGAGCGCAGCAATCCTCCCAGCGCGTCGAACTTTGGCTCGTGGTACGAACCGAGCACCGACGGGATGCCGAAAGCAATGTGCCGCTTGAAGTACAGCGACTCCCGGGCCGCGGTTTTTTCGGGCGACAGCACGGTCTTCTTGAACTCCGCTACCTTCCCGACCTCTCCGGCGAGCGCTGAAGAGACATCTCTCTGGACGAAATCGCGGCTCATGAGCGCGTATTTTTTCACGACTTCCTGATAGATCCTGCTCAGGAGGAGTATTTTCCGGCGCACTTCATCGTTCCCCGCAGTCTCCCGGAGTGCTGAACGCATCGCCTCTTCCGATAGGCTTAGAAGCTTTTCGAAGTGCAATCCCCGAGCATCGAGCACCCCCGTGAGTTCAAAAAACGGCCTGACGGCCGAGGAATACTGTGCGAGGAGTTCGGTATCGAGGCCTGCGTATACATCCGGCGGCACGCTGTCTTTCAGCAGGGCCGGATCGTTGTTGACCCATGAGGATATGACCTTTTCGATGAGGCGGATGTTATAATTGCTCGCGTTGACGTGCACCTGTTTTCTGAGGAAATAAAGCGCCGGATCGTTGCCCCAGGAATCTATCTCCGTGGTATAGTCCCTGATAGTGCTCGCCGCTCCTACTTCATTGTAATAAACCGGCAGTTTTTCGAGGAGCAGGTAATTGAGCAGAAAATCGCCGCGCAATGCATCGGAGTTCAGATACGAGGAAACCGACCGCTGGAAGAGCCTGTCATCGGGGATGAAGACGCCGCTCACGTACAGATTCGCGACGACATGGACCAGAACCTCGCGGAGCCCCTCCCTGCCGAGTTGCAGAATATCCAGGAATTTCGACAGTCTTTCGAGGTGCAGGGGATTCACGATCGCCGCCCATGTCTCCGAAGAAATGCCTTTTACGTTTCCCGCAGGAATGACAATATGCCTCAGGATCGCCGAGTATTTTTCAACAAGTTCGCGATTGTGCGAGCCCAGCACCGCGACGGCCGTCGCCTGGTTCATGACGATCTCGTCCTTCAATGGATACGGACCGGCATTGATATCCGTAAGCAGCATCCCGCAGAGATCGGGCCTGCCCCGTGCAATTACGGCCCCGATCATTCCCGGCGTTCGAGCGGCCACCGCTTCATAGGCCCTTTGCGACAGCGCCGCGGAAATTGCCGCCATATCAAGGAGTGCCCTCATGAACGTCTCGGCCGACTCTCCGGTCATGTTCATTCCGGCGTTGAAAAACGCCGTGACCATCGCAGCGTCGTCGGGAAGGTCCGATTGCAGGGCAAGCGCGCCTTCGAAAAACCTTTTGTATTCCCCTTTTTCGACGGAACCTTCAAGGCTGGCCAGTCTCTCAACGAGTTTTTTCTTTCCCGCTTCTGTATATCTCCGAAACAGGCTGAAATCGCGGGGGCTCACAAATCCCTTCACCGAATCCAGAACTGTCTCACTGAGGACCGGCGTCTTCATAATCCTTGCCTTGAGCGAGGTGAGAAGGCTTTTGACGAGGGGCTGGATGCCGGCGTCGGGAAAACTCTCACGGAGCGCGGCAAAGGCCTTCAAGAAGCGGCCGGGGTGGGATGAATAATCGAGGGATGTTTCCCTGAGTGCGCCAAGCCAGCGATCGGCAGCGAAACGGAGTCGCTTACGATCGCTCTCACGCTCGAGCGGAAGTTCGATCAGGTCGAGGAAGTTCGAAACAGGCTTGGCCGAGACGCCTGCGCCCGCTTTCTCGGCAGCGTGCAGGGAAAACCTCACGAAGATATCGTAGGCATCGTAAAAGGCGTCCCGTGCGGACCAGAACAGGTCCATGGACAAACTGTCCAATGTCTCGGAAATTTTCCCCCAGTCCTTTTTCGTGGACAGCAATTTTGAAATGATGTCCTCTGCCCTGCGGAGGAGTCCGACCTTATTCTGGAGGCGGGAGGTCAACCGTTTAAAATCGACGCCTTTCATATCGTCAGAAAGTTCCACGGCCGGAGTATAGAACCCGTCGGCGTGCTCTTTTTTGAGCAAAAAGGTGCCGATATGTCTGCCATTCTGGAGGACGTCTATCTGGAGGTCCCCCGCTTTCTTCACGTGCCCGCCGCCGACTTTGAACTCGAAATAACCTTTTTCGATGGCCGTGCGCCACAGTTCCATGCCGCTTTCGATCAGGGACGCCTGGTATTCGCCCTCGGGCATGGACAGGATCGTCCCCCGGAGCGTTACGGAGTCGTCTTCCTCGGTCATGCAGAAATCCTTGATAACCAGCGACGTAATTACGCCTTTATAGGCCGTGGCAATCGTGCCGATCAGATAATCGAGGGCGCATATATCAACAGCAGATTTCATGGCGGTTCTCTCTAATTCAAGTGTAGCAACATTTGAGCGCGACGGGAGGACCTTTCATGCCCCCGAAGAAAAATTGAGACCGGGCAGAGCTCTCGCTCCGTCACGCCGGCGGGGTGAGGCCTTTTCGAACGTCCTCTTTCCCCCGCAGGGCGGAAACAACAATGGCAGGAACGGTGATGATCGACGACAGCACGAACGCCCGGGTGACTCCCCGGGTAAATGCTTCCTGGAGGGCGGCGGGCATGTGTTCCCCGCCCTTTACGAACATGTCCATCACTTCATCAAAGGAGAGCGTGCCCATGATCATCGGGAATGAGATGCCCATGCTCAGCACCATGCCGGCGTTGTTGAGAAATACCCTTATGGACGACGCGGTCCCGCGGCGGTCAACAGGCACCGACGACATGATTGCGCTCGTGTTCGGAGGCTGGAACAGCCCCGATCCGAAGCCGTTGATGAACATCCAGATCGCGATCGACAGGTAGGAGGTGTCGTAGCGCATTGCTGCAAGGCCTACCAGGCCCGCAAGTGAGATGACCAGCCCCAGGGTGCTGATGATCCGGGTACCGTATTTGTCCGAGAGGAGGCCGCCCAGGGGGCCCGTGACCGCAAGACCGACGGCAAGGGGCGCGATGAGGATGCTCGCCACGAGCGGGTCATGACCGCGGGGACCCTGGAAGAAAAGGATCAGGAGGATCATCACCGCCCCGCGGGCCACGGAGTTCAGGAAGTTGCTGAACTGTCCGGCGGAGAAGGCCCTGATCCTGAACAGATCAATATCGATGAGCGGAAAGCTTGTCCTCTTTTCGAACCTCACGAATGCCGTCAAGCTTGCGATCGCCACGGCGAGCACAACGAGCATGGGAATCGACGCCAGGCCGATCATGAACCCGGCGGTGAGATAGGCCATGGAGGTGATGAAGGCTGTCGCGAACAGGACCATGCCCTTCAGATCGAACGTCTGTCCCGCAGGCAGGGCGGCAATGTCCCGTAATCTGAAATGCGCCCAGAGCGCCGTCGCGGCGCCGATGGGGAGGTTGAAAAAGAAGTTCAGTCTCCAGTCGATTTTTGTAAGCAGCCCTCCCAGGATGGGTCCGACCACGAACGCCGCGGCGATGATCATGCTGAGCACGCCCATGGCCCTGCCGAGTTCGCCGCGGTCAAAGGCGTCCGTCACGATGGTGGTGCCGTTGGCAACGATCAACGACCCCCCTGCGGCCTGGATCACGCGAAAGGCGATGAGCTGGGTGACGTTTTGAGCAAGGCCGCAGAGCAGGGAACCGAAGGTAAACACGACAAGTCCGAAGACGTAGAGTTTCTTTCGTCCATGGATGTCCGCAAGCCTCCCCCAGGCGGGCGCAAGGATGGTAAGAAAGAGCGTATAGCTGATCAGCACCCACATGACCCCGAGAAGGGACGTATGGAGCTTCACCATGATCGTGGGAAGCGCGATGATGAGCGTGCTCGCATTGAGGACCCCGACAAGAGTCCCGAGCGACGTGATTGCGAGAGCGATGCGCTTATACGTGCCGATCCCGAGGGTTTTCACACCGATAAATTTCATGTTCGTTCCCGTCATCGCACGAGCGTCGGAACCCGTTGGCTTCTCCGCGGCGACTTCGCGGGCGACCGCGTCTCATTTTATCCATAAAGTTTTTGATGCTGCTGCCGGATAAGACCATACGTATGCCGTGCGATCATCAATTCTTCATTCGTTTTCATCACCCGGACAGTGACAGGGCTGCCGTCTGCCGATATGACGGTCCTGTTCGCTTCATTTCTGCCGGAATCCAGACGGATACCCAAAAACTCTGCGTCCCTGCAGATGCGCTCCCGGATGACCGGCGAGTTCTCTCCGATCCCGCCCGTAAAGACCAACGTATCCAGCCCGCCTAAAACCGCCGTGAGCGCGCCGAGAAACTTTTTGGCCTGATAGCAGAACAATTCGACGGCATCGGCGGCTCGCGGGTCTTTCCTCTCCGAGTCGAGCAGATCTTTCATATCCGAACTCGTTCCGGAAACGCCGATGAGCCCCGCCTCTTTGTTCACCAGACGGTTTACGGCCGTAATGTCCATGCCCTTATCTTTGAGCAGATAAATGAGGACGCCGGGGTCCAGGTCACCTGACCGCGTGCTCATCACGAGCCCGCCTGCGGGCGTAAACCCCATGGTCGTGTCCATGCTTCTGCCGCCCCTGAAAGCGGCCATGCTCGCCCCGTTTCCCAGGTGGGCGATGATCACCCTGCCGCCGCCCGCTTCCGTTCCCGCCTCTCTTCTCAGTTCGCCCAAAAGGTACTCGTAGGACAGGCCGTGAAATCCGTACCGCACGACCCCGTGTCGCCGGACCTCTTCGGGCAGGGCGTAGAGCTGGGCGACCTTGGGCATGGTCCGGTGGAAGGCCGTATCGAAACAGGCGACCTGCTTCAGACCCGGATAGAAACGGCCGAACTCCTTGACAGCGTTGATTTCATGCGGCAAATGGTCGGGTGCGAATGGGATGAGCCCATCGAGCGCCGCCAGCAGTTCAGCCGTTATCAGATGCGGCTCTGCATATGCGCTCCCGCCGTGCACCAGACGGTGACCGACGGCGTCAATATCGCCGCCTGCGGTTTCCAGCCAGCCCGTGATCTCCCGCAAGGCCGCGCCGTGATCGGGCAAAACGAGTTTTTTCTCGATGAGGGTCCTTCCTTCGTCGTCTTTGAGATGAAAGAAGCCCGAGGCAAAGCCGATCCCTCCCACGCTTCCCGAGGACACAAGCTCCTCCTGCCGTCCCATGCGGTAGAGAGAGAACTTGATGCTTGACGAGCCGCTGTTGACGGTCAAAATACGCATAGCACCTTTCTCATTCGATGACGAATGCTCCGTGCCTGGACCGGCCCTCGACATCCGGCGGGATCACGGTTCGGAATTCTGACGCCACTCGATTATGAAGGATTGACAAGGAGCTCACGATGCATTATTGATTGAATGCTTTCAAAATATACTCCGCGATCTGACGCGCGTCCTTGTCGGAGACGGTCTTTTCATCAAATTTCGTCATCCCCCGTCCGGGGGCTCTCATGGCCCGAATGATGTCGTCCGCGGACGAGATGTCATCTATGCCGCGTTTTTTCCTCAGGAGCGTCTTCTGTGGGATCACGATATTTCCGCCGTGAACATGACAGGCGGCGCAGTGCTGCCTGAACAGCGCCTCTCCATCTCGATTCGAACCCGTCAAGATGCTGTCAAGGACATTCTCTTCGGCATTCCACCAGCCTCCACCCAGGGCAACAAAAAGCGCGACCGTGTCTTGAAACCTCTGCGCCAGCGCCTGAATATAGCCGATCTTCGCCTGATGGTATTGACCGTCCGCTATGATAACCTGCAGATAGGTGGCGACGCCGGCAAGATAATTCGCCTGTATGAGCCGCAGCGCTTCCTCCGACGCGGTAAGCGCCCGGGACTGGGCATGCACGGCTTCGGCGTCCTGTTCCAGCGCCCTCAGGGTATCGGCGACCTGGGCAAAGGAACTGAGGACGGTCTGACGATAGGCGGCCAGGGACTGATTGTACGCTTCAATGGCCGCGCGCCGCTGGAACCGCAGGGTCCCGCCATGGAACAGCGGCGCGGTGATGTTCGCGCCGAGGCTCCAGAGGCTGCTGTTCCTTCCGAAGAGGTTATTGATGGAGGTGCTGTTGAAACCGAAAGTGCCGTTCAAAGTGAAACTCGGGAGCAGCGCCGCCGTGGCCACACCTATGTCGGCGCTGGCGCTGTGCAGCAGGGCCTCGTCCGCAAGAATGTCGGGACGCTGACGCACCAGATCCGATGGCAGCGTTACCGGCAGGTCAGCCGGGAGCGTGAGGTCGGCCAGATCGACGTGAGGCGGGGCCCATTCCGCCGGTGTGCGGCCTGCCAGGGTGGCAAGAAGGTGCTCGGTCTGGCTGAGCTTCTGCCGGAGCGGGGGAAGCGTGGTTTCAGTGGCGGCCAGTTGACTTCGGATGCTGAGCAGGTTCGAATACGGGACCGTGCCCGCGCGCGTCTGCGCTTCGGTAATGTTCACCTGTTCCTTTTCCAGACCGATCATGTCCTCGGTGGCCCTGATCTGTTCGCGGTATGCCGCCTGGGCGATCACGGTGTTCGTAATGTTGCCCAGCAGGGTAAGGTACGTGCCCAGAACCGTATATCGTTGAAAGTCCACCTGGGCCTGCAGACTCTCCACAGCGCGGCGTTCGCCTCCAAACACATCGAGGGCATAGCTTACCGTCGTCGAGAGCGTGAAAAGATTAAAGATGCTGCTCGGAGAACTCTGGCCAAACCGCGCCGGAGAAAACTTCTGGCGCGTGGCGTCAAACCCGGCGTCAAGCTGGGGATAGAAAACCCCGTAACCGGCACGGAGGTTGTCCTGGCTCCGGCGCAAACTCGCCTGCGCCGCTTGCAGGCTCTGGTTGTTGGCAACGGCGTCTTGTATCAAGGCATCAAGCTTGGGCGAGTTAAAGAGCCGCCACCAGTCCGCGATGATCTTGGCGCCCGGTTCAAAGCGCTGCGTCTTACCGTCCGCAGGTATCGTCGCGGTCGGTGTTTCCCCACTAGTGTAGCGTTCGACCGATGGCGGTTTGGGACGCTCAAAATTCGGCCCTACGGCGCAGCCGATTATGAAGGACAAAGACACTGCGCACAGCCGCCACAGCGCCGGCCTTATGCCCCTCTTGGTTCTCGATGTATGTGTTGCTTTCGGGCAGCCCGTTAGATTTTGTCGATACGAAGGCATCTCGATTTCCCCATGAGACCATCCCGGACAGCCGGCGCTTGCACGCAGTTCATTGTATTCTATTTCGTTTCTTTCTCCCCGATATACACATCGACCAGTTGGCCGGGATAGAGAGATGTGTTCTTTGGCTTCTCAAACCGGAATATAACGGGCAGCACCCTTACGTCCACCCTTTCGGTTCTTTGATCGGATAATTCAATTTTAGGAGATACATAGGGTTGAACCCGTATATACTCCAGAGGAATGCTGATGTCCGTGCCCCGTATGAACATTGTTGCATTCATTTTCGATGGCTGAGGCAGCCTGTGCACGAGTATCTCATCAATATAACATCTGACTCCCATGTCTGTTTGCGAACTCCCCATGACCAGGACAGGGTCAAAGCCCTGCGTATAGGTGTCATAGGCGCCTTGCGCCGATATGTAGTCGCCGACCGCGGTATTGATGGACAGGATTACACCGTCTACAGGCGCCTTTAGTGTATATTTGGACAGCAGTGTTTGGGCGAGTTCATACTGTTTCAGCATTACTTTGACATTTGCTTTTGCCACTTTGACCGCGTTTTCCGCGTTGTCCAGATCGTTTTTGCTCACGGACCTCGGATCCAGTTCGTATGATTTCTTCACCTTTTCCAACTGGTCCTGAGCGCTCTTGAGGCTTGCACCCGCAAACTCTAGCTGCGCCTTCATCTGTTCGACCGTTGCCCTCTGTACGGAATTGTCGATCAGGATCAGCGGGGTCCCCCTTTTTACAGTTTTCCCCTCCGCAACGAGTATGTGCGTGATCCGTCCCGGGACCTCAGGATAGATATTAATGTTCGCGCCGTTTTTCTGGTAGCTTTCAATGATGCCGTTGGCATAGATGCCTTTTGCATAGGGATTCGAAGCCGGACCGAACGCCGGGGGGAGTGGCTTTTTTTCTATGCCGAATATATAGGCGCTCACCAAGCCGACCATCACTCCGATGATTGCAAGGAAGTAGAGTATTTTATTCTTCATGGGCGCCTCCCTCTACGACGCCTGTGATCTTGCCGTCCTCCATTTTCATCATCCTGTCCGCATATTCAAATATCCTGCTGTCGTGGGTTACAATGATGATACACCGCTTGTCGGTCAGTATATTTTTTTTCACAAAATCCAGAATCTTTCTTCCCGTATCCCCATCCAGGGAAGCGGTGGGCTCGTCGAATATCAGGATGTCGGGACGACTGGCGATTGCACGCGCGATTGCCACGCGCTGCTGCTCTCCTCCGCTGAGCTTGACCGGAGGGAGGTGTGCTCTGTCCTTAAGCCCGACTATTTCCAGGTATTGCATGGCCGCCTGCATGGATTCGTCCCAGTCGAGTTTCTTCAAAATCAGGGGGATGGCCACGTTCTCGACCGTGGTCAGCCGAGGAAAGAGGTGATAATCCTGAAACACGAACCCTACCGTATTCAGTCTGAAATCGGCGATCTGGTCTCCGGGCAAACTCCAGATATCCTTGTCCTCGACCAGTACCGTGCCCGAATTTGGCCTGAGAATCCCCGAAATCATACTCAACAATGTTGTTTTACCGCTCCCCGACGGTCCCACAATATAGATCATCTCTCCGAGGAAGGCGTCAAAACTGACGCCCCTCACTGCGTACGTTTTCGCTTCTCCTTCGCCGAACCATTTGACCAGTTCATCTGCCTTCACTGCAGGTGTAGCCATATTATCCTCTGAAAATGTCGAACGGCTCTATCCTGAGCACTTTTCTGACCCCCAGATAACTTGAAATGCCGGCTATGATGAGCACCATGATAAAAGCGAGCCCGAGGTTTCCGTAGGTGATTTTGGCTGCGTAGTCGGGCAGCCTTAGTTTTGCGATCCCGATCAAAAGGGAGCTCAGACCGATGCCCAGACCGTAGCCGACCAGGCAAGCAAAGGTCGCCTGGAATAAAATCATATATACAAGCTCGTTTCCCTTGGCTCCTATCGCTTTTAATGCGCCGAATTTTTCAAGATTTTCCAGTATGAAGGTATAAAAGGTCTGTCCCGAAATGGACAATCCTACTATGAAACTTATTACCGTCATTAAGAGCACATTGGTGCCAAGACCTGTCTGATATTTATAAAAATTGGCGATCTTGGCGATGAATTCGTCTTTCGTCAATGCCTCATAACCAAGCTGCTTTATTTCCCGTTTGATGTACGGTACGGCGTCGCTGCTCTTGGGTTCCACCAGAATATATGAAATGGTAAATCGCGTGGAGGGTATATAAGTGATAGCCCTGTTATACGTTGTGTAGAGTGTCGGTACTCCAAACAGACCGCTTACCGTGACCTTGGCAATACCGACGACGACTCCCCGGTGGTCGTTTAGCTCGAATTCGGAGCCCAGCGTGGGATTTCCGAGCTTGGGAAATTCCGCATCCTTGACGACGACAAACCCGTTTTCTGCGTAGATGTCCTCAATGTTGCCCTCGATGAGTTGCGGCCTGCCATATAGCGTGTTATCATCCAGCCCCATGACAGTGACGGATTGATAGACGCCGCTTGGAAGCTTGACGAGGGCGCCACCGGAATACAGGGGCACGGCGTATTTGAC
>JAWOJY010000111.1:0-6461 GCA_033854515.1 Nitrospirota bacterium | reverse complement strand
CCACGTCGACGGCAACGGCATGATAGCCTTTTTCCTTCAGCGCCGCCAGGACCGCGTTTCCGCTCGCGAGCGACACCTCCCGCTCGGACGAGAGCCCCCCCATGAGGACGCCGATCTTTTTGTTCGTTACGAGAGCCATGAAACGTATTCCTTCTGCCGCGAATGCGCGCGAATTTTCACGAATGAAAACCCCGATTTGTATTTATTCGCGTCCCTTCGTGTTCATTCACGGCCGATGAAAGTCTTTAGTCTTCTCCGATGATCTTGATCTCCGGCTCGAGCCTCACGCCGTGCACCTCGAGCACGGTCTTCTTTATGATGTCCATGAGCGCCAGCACGTCCGATGCCTTCGCCTTGCCCGTGTTGACGATGAAGTTCGCGTGCCTGTCCGAAACCTGTGCGCCTCCGATCTTCTTCCCCTTAAGCCCCGCCGATTCGATGAGCCTTCCCGCCGACTCCTCCTGCGGGTTTTTAAACATCGACCCCGCGTTCGGCAGTCCCCAGGGCTGGCGCTGCTTTCTCTTATCCATCTGTTCCTTGACCCGGGCCTTTACCCTGGCCTTTTCGTCGCGCCGCAGGACGATCCTGGCGTCAAGGACCGCAAAACCCTCGGTGATGTCGGCCGTGCGGTACCCGAATCCCATCTCCTCCCGGCCGCGCGTGATCAGTTCTCCCTCGGGCGAGACCAGGGTGACGGTGTCCACGACGTCGCCCATTTCGCCTGCGGCAGTGCCGGCGTTCATGCGGATCGCCCCTCCCACCGTGCCCGGAATGCCCGTGGCAAACTCGAAGCCGGTAAGCCCTTCGTCGACGGCAAAGGAGAGCAGCCTGGGCAGGGGCGTTCCCGCCTCGGTGTAGACCACCGCGAACGCCCCCCCCACCGAGCGGTATTCGCGCTCGATCTTGACGGCGGCCATGCGCTGCAGGCTGATCACCACGCCGCGGAAGCCGCCGTCCCGGACGAGCAGGTTGGTTCCGCCGCCGAGAATGAAGTAGTTCAGATTCTTTGTCCTGATCTCCTTGAAGAGCGCGAGGAGGTCGTCCCTGTCCGCCGGATAGGCAAGAATGTCCGCGGGCCCGCCGATGCCGAACGACGTGTGCCCGCTGAGCGGCTCGTTCTTTCGTATCTCTCCCCTGAAGTGGGTGATTTCCATGTTCCCGTCCTTCGTGATCGTTTCAGTCACCGTGCGCTCCGAAGTTGCGGAGAAAAACCTTTTCTCTGGACGCGCCTCATTTCTCCCGAGTTGAGTTCAGCTTCTTCAAAACCTGCTCGCCCACCTTCCAGACGTCGCCTGCGCCGAGCGTGATCAGCAGATCGCCGGACCTGAGCGCGCCTGCCACATGATCGACGACTTGTTCCCTGTCGGGGATGAAGGTCACGTCCTTGTGCCCGTGTTTCTTGATGCCTTCGTACACCGCCTGTCCCGAGACGCCGGGAAGGGGCCTCTCTCCCGCAGCGTAAATGTCCATGAGAACGAGCTTGTCCGCCTGATTGAAGGAGGTGAAAAATTCCTCGAGCAAATGCTGCGTTCTCGTATACCGGTGCGGCTGGAACACGACGACCACACGCCGCTCCATGCCGGCGGCGGCAGCCGCGAGCGTGGCCTTGATCTCGGTGGGGTGGTGCCCGTAATCGTCTACCACAATGATCCCTCCGGCCTCGCCCTTGACCGTAAACCGGCGCTGTACGCCGCTGAACTCCCTGAGCGCCTTCCGGACCGTCTCGATGTCGATATCGAGCTCCCGCGCCACGGCCACGGCCGCGAGGCTGTTATTGATGTTGTGGACGCCGGGCACGGAGAGTTCGAACCACCCCAGGTCCCGGTTGTGATGGACGACCTTGAACTTCGAGCCCAGGGCGCGGAGGGAAATTTCTTTCGCCTGGTAGTCCGCCTGGGTGCTCATGCCGTAGGTCTGGTAGCGCTTCTGCACGAAGGGGATGAGCGCCTGGATGTGCGGCTGGTCAAGGCAGAGGACCGAGACGCCGTAGAACGGCACCTTGTTGATGAAGGAAAGAAAGGCGTCCTTGATGTCATTGATGTCCTTGTAGTAGTCGAGGTGCTCGGCGTCGATGGTGGTGACAACCGCGATGGTGGGCGAGAGCTTGAGGAAGCTTCCGTCGCTCTCGTCGGCCTCGGCCACGAGGAACTCGCCCTGCCCGAGCTTCGCGTTCGTGCCGAGGCTGTTGAGCTTGCCCCCGATCACGACCGTGGGATCGATGCCGCCTGCCGCAAGTACCGTGGCGACCATCGAGGTCGTCGTTGTCTTGCCGTGCGCGCCCGCAATGGCCACGCCGTATTTGAGCCGCATGAGCTCGGCGAGCATTTCGGCGCGGGGGATGACGGGGACCTGTTTCTCCCGTGCGGCGACGACCTCCACGTTGTCCCTGGTCACGGCCGAGGAGATCACCACGACATGGGGCGAGGTGATGTTCTCTGCCCGGTGGCCGATGGAAATCTCGCCGCCCAGCTTCCTCAGCCGCTCCGTGATATCGGACTCCTTCATGTCCGACCCCGAGACCTTGTAGCCAAGGTTCAAGAGCACCTCTGCGATGCCGCTCATGCCGATGCCGCCGATGCCGACGAAATGAATGTGCTTAATCTTTTTGAACATACGCTTTACAGATCCTCGCTATCTCCCCGGCAGCGCCGTTGTCCATGCGCTCGACGGGGCCGGCCGCTCCGCCATGCGCGTACTGTTTTATCAGGCCCGCGAGCTTTTCCGCGGTCAGGTCCTTCTGGACAATGACGTCGGCGGCGCCGCGCGCGGCCAGCGTTCTCGCATTATACTCCTGGTGGTTGTCAGCCGCAAAGGGAAAGGGGACCAGCACAGCGCGGCGTCCGCAGACCGCGAGCTCCGCCACCGTGGTCGCGCCCGAGCGCGATATCACGAGGTCCGCCGCCGCATACGCTCCGGCCATGTCATAGATATAGGGGAACACTGCCGCCCTCACCCCCGCCTCGCGATACCCCGCAGCGACCTCGTTGACGTCTTTTTCCCCTGTCTGGTGGAGTATCTGAAGATTGTGGACGTCCTTCAGATGCCCCGCAGCCTGCTTCATAGTCATGTTGATGGCGTGCGCCCCGCCGCTCCCGCCCATGACGAAGGCCGTGAACCTCCCCGGCTCGAGCCCGAAGTCCCGGAGCGCCCTGTTCCTGTCGCCGCGCTCGATCCCCTTCCGCACGAGCGGGCCCGTATTGACCGTCTTCTTCTTCGCAAAGAACTTCAGGCGGTCCGTGCCCGGAAAGCAGAGCACGACCTTGTCGGCGAGCCTGCCCACGATCCTGTTCGCGAGCCCGGCGTAGGAGTTCGGCTCGACAATGATGAGCGGTATCCCGAGCGCCCACGCGGCAACGGCAACGGGCCCGGACGAGTAACCCCCGATGCCGATGACGACATCCGGTCCGGCGTCACGAAGAAGGCCCCCTGCCTGCAGGATGCTTCGCGGAAGGGTCACAACGGTCTTCAAGGCAGACGCGAGCCTCATGCCCTTGAGTTTTCCGACTGAGATAAAGCGCACCCGAAGCCCCTCCTTCGGGAGCACCCTGGCCTCGATCCCCTGCTCCGTGCCGACGAAGAGGACTTCGTTTCCCGTCTCTGTGAGCAGTTCCCGCGCTATGGCTATACCCGGATACAGGTGACCCCCCGTCCCTCCGCCCGCGATTACGACTTTCAACGCTTTACTCCTTACTCCTCACGCCTTATCGCTTTTTATCCTGTTTCCCGTGAAATGTTCAGCAGCACCCCGACCTCGATCATGCTGATCACGAGCGACGAGCCGCCGTAGCTCACGAAGGGAAGCGCCAGGCCCTTCGTCGGAACGAGCCCGGTGACGACGGCCATGTTCACGGCCGCCTGCAGGCAGACGAGGGCGGTGATCCCTACCGCGAGGCTCCTGCTGAAGGGCTCGCCCGCCCTGAGCGCTATCCGCACCCCTCGCCACAGGATTACGCAGAAGAGCACGAGCACCGCGAGCGCTCCGATCAGGCCCAGTTCCTCCCCGATCACGGAATAGATGAAATCCGAATGTGGCTCCGGCAGAAAGAGAAGCTTCTGCCTGCCCTCGCCAAGCCCCCTTCCAAACACGCCGCCGCCGCCGAAGGCGAGAAAGGACTGGATGATCTGGAACCCCGCGCCGTCAGGGGCCGACCAGGGATCGAGAAAGGCGAAAACCCTTCGCGCCCGGTACGCCCTGCCCGCCACCGCAAGATAAACGAACGGCAGGGAAGCGAACGCCAGCCCGCCGAGGTGCAGGACGTTCGCGCCGCCGATAAACAGCAGGATGCCCACGACGCCCGCAAGGGTCACCGCCGCTCCGAAGTCCGGCTGGAGCGCAATCAGGCCGAGAAAGACGCCCGTTATGACGAGTGGAGGGGCCAGGCCGTTGCCGAAGTCCCTGATACGTTCGCCCTTCTTCGCCAGGTAATAGCTGATATAGACGACGAGCGCGAACTTGGCCAGCTCCGTCGGCTGGAATGTGAGACCGCCGATCCTGAGCCATCGCCGCGCGCCGTTGATGGCGCTCCCGAACGCGGGAAACAGGGTGGCCGCGAGCATCAGCAGAACGACGAACAGAATCCCGAGGGCCGCTTTCCGGGCGCCGAACGCCCGGTGGTCCGTGCGCATGACGATTGCCATGAGCGCAAAGCCGATCACCGACCACAGGATCTGGCGCTTCATGAAGTACGCTGCGTCGCCGTATTTCCTGAGCGCAACCACGCTGCTCGCGCTGTAGACCATGACAATGCCCGCGAGAATCAGCGCGACTACGACGGTGAGGAGCAGCTTGTCGTATTGTCCCTGCGTCGTACGATTACGCATCGCAACCCCGCTCGGGCAAAGGGCATGAGCATGGGGTAAGGCATCCTTTGCTCTTTTACTCTTTGCCCTACGGCCCTATGCGCTATGCTCTCTGCCCCATGCGTTTTTCTAGAGCGCCCTTACCGCTTCCTTGAATTGCCTGCCACGGTCCTCGAAGTCCTTGAACATGTCGAAGCTCGCGCACGCGGGCGACAGGAGGATGACGTCGCCCGGGGACGCCCGTTCCGCGCCGAGACGCACGGCGTCCTGGAGCGTTTTCGCGAACGCCGTCTCCGTTGCGGAACCGAGCGCCTTCGCCATTTTGTCCGCGGCTTTGCCGATCAGGATGAGGAGCCTGACCTTCTCTCTGATCAGGCCGTGGAGCGGGCTGAAGTCGCTGCCCTTGTCGAGCCCGCCGGCGATCAGAATCACCGGCTCCGTGAACCCCTCGAGCGATTTCTCGACGGCCCCTACGTTGGTCCCTTTGGAGTCGTTGATGTAAGTGACGCCGTCCTTCTTGCGCACGAACTCGAGCCGGTGCTCCAGTCCGGGAAACTCCCGGAGCACGGCTGCCACGGATTCGCGGTCTGCGCCCGCTGCGAGGGACACGGCCGCGGCGGCCAGGGCGTTTTCGATGTTGTGGACGCCTTGTATCCGCAGCTCGCCCGCGCTGCAAATGCGCCGGTTGTCGTTGACGAGGTCGCCGTCGCGCACGCAGGCCCCGGGATTGAACCTCTGCTTCCGCGAAAAGGGGATGATCCGTGCGGAGGTTTTTTTCGCGAACGACTTGACAAGAGGATCGTCGAAATTGAGAATAAGGGAATCTTTTTCGGCCTGGTTCATGAAGATTTTCGCCTTGGCCTCGAGGTACTCGTTCATGCCCGCGTAGCGGTCGAGGTGGTCCTGGGTGACGTTCAGGATGGCCGCGATCCGCGGCCTGAACGTTTCGATGTCTTCGAGCTGAAAGCTCGATATCTCGGTCACGATCCAGTCCTGCCCGGCGAGCAGGCGCGGCTCGTCGGTGAGCGCGTTGCCGATGTTCCCCGCTACGAGCACTTTCTTGTTCGCCCGCTTGAGCATGAGTCCCACGAGGGTCGTGACCGTCGACTTGCCGTTGGTGCCCGTGATGCCGATGAACGGCGAGTCCGAGAGCAGCCACGCGAGCTCGAGCTCGCTGATGACTTTCACGCCGCGGCGCCGGGCAAGCAGGACCTGGGGGATGTTGGGAACGCCGGGTGAGAGCACGACGAGGTCCGTCCCGATGAAAATGTGGTCGGGATGGCCGCCCGCCTCTATCCTGATCCCGCCGTTTCCAAGCGCCTTTATCTGCGCAGCAAGCTGGTCAGGCGTTTTTTTATCGGTCACCGTGACCGCGGCGCCGAGCGCGTGGAGCGCCCGCGCGGCGCCTATGCCGCTCCGCGCCAGACCGACCACCGTTACCCGCTTGCCCTTAAAATCCGTTTTCACCGTTCCTCCAAATTCGATTTGCTACCTCAACTTCAGCGAGCTGATCGACACGAGCGCCAGAATGATTCCCACGATCCAGAACCGCACGATGACCTTCGACTCGGGCCATCCGACCTGCTCAAAGTGGTGGTGAATGGGCGCCATCTTGAACATTCGTTTGCCCGTGAGCTTGTATGACGCCACCTGGAGCGCCA
>JAWOJY010000110.1:0-59666 GCA_033854515.1 Nitrospirota bacterium | reverse complement strand
CAGGATAGACCTCGACCCCTGAGCCGTTAAACATATCGGAAAGAGGCGTGCCGGGCCGACAGACCAGGCCCACTTTCACACCCTTGCTGACCAGTCCGGGCAGAAGGTCCCTCAGGAATTCTTCTCCCCCTCCCCTGCCGCGAAAGTTGTTTACAAAAAGGATGTTCATTAATCAATATATTATATTTGAAAATATCCGCTTAATTTTTAAGAAAATCTGCTTAATCTGTTCTGAATTTCGTATAATTTCAGGTATTTCATGAATACTGCGTGCGATTCAAGAACGGATATCGTAAATCCCGCCAGTCCATCGGCAATGCCTAATCGAAAAAAATAACGATAAAGAAAAGCATACAGCGGTCTCAGTGTGATATCGATAAGCCTCGCCCTTTTTCCATTCCTGTAATGATCCTGAGCGGTCAGAGTCGAGTAGTTGTTTTTGGTAGCGGCAAAATGCGCTATATCACGATAAATGTAATGCACAAGATCATTTCTTAACTTCTTTTTTGATCCTTTGACTTTTACCTCATCATGAGGCGCGTAACCTCCCCATCTGCATCTATCTTTTCTGAAGAGGCGGATTTTATAATCGGGATACCATGCGGAGTGATTGATCCGTCGCTTCATAAAAAAGTGGCGACGCGGGATCTCGTAGGCGTCATAGCTGCTGTGATCCAGGTCCAGCGCCCTTATTTCGTCTTTGAGCGGCGGAGAAATACGTTCGTCTGCATCTATGCTGAGCACCCACAGATGCGAAGTTTGATCCGTCGCGAACTGGCTCTGACCTATATGACCGAGCCAATCCTGAATAATGACACGATCGGTGAATTCCTTGACAATGGCTACGGTATTGTCGGTGCTCTTGGAATCTACAACCACGATTTCGTCGGCCCATGAAACGCTTTCCAGGCACTCTCGAATGTTTTTTTCTTCATTGAACGTTCTTACGATAACGGATATCTTAAGGTCTTTATTTCCCATATTTCAGCCTCAGTGGTTTAATGAGCGCAATCCATAATATTATACTTTCAGGAGCAGCGGTCGTGCTGAGAGTCAAATCAATGATAAATAACCTTGGGCAGAATTTCACCAAGTTTCTTCTCTACGGCCTGCAGGGCTTCTTCGACACTGATCTGCTTCATGCATTCGTTGTTGCCGCACTTGTGGGGTTTGCACGGCCTACAGGAAAAGCACCTGGTCACAACGATGTGGGACCCGCCCCAGGGACCCCACTTTCTCTCGTCCGTGGGGCCGAAGAGCGCCACGACGGGGACTCCGACCGCAGCGGCCATATGCATCGGCCCTGAATCGACGCCGAAGAACATGTCCGCCGCACGGTACATCGACAGGTTCTGCCTGAGGTCCGTCATCCCGCACAGGTTCAGTCCGCCGAAGGGGCCGTAAGATTCTATCGTGCGGTACAATGCCGAATCGCCCGGCGCGCCCGTGTAAATGAATCGGGCGTCATATTTGTCCTTCACCGTTTTCATGACAGCGGCAAAACGCTCTAAGGGCCATTGCTTGGCAGGCAGGCTCGCCGCGGCATGGATGACGATCTTGAGGTCGCCGTCTTTCCATCCGGCGTCACGGAAAAAGACATGGACTTTTTTTTCGTCTTCCTCGGAAGGCCACAGTTCGAGCGACGTGGAACGGACGGGAATTTCCAGCGCCCGGAGGCAATCGAGGAAATTTTCGACCTCGTGCCGGTCGCGCCGGTATGGGACAGGGTCGGTGAGCAGCAGTCCCCTGCCCTCGGTGGTGAAACCTATCCGGCGGGGCACGCCGGCCGCCCAAGCCAGGAGAGCGCTCGACAGCGATCTCTTGAGGACGAAGACCGCGTCATAGCCGGCATTTTTTATCAATCTCCAGTAATGGAAATATCCCGCCAGTCTGCCGCGTTTCGAAGCGCCGCTGTACGTATGAATGGTTTTAAACTCAAAGGGGATAACGCGGTCAACGTACGGGCACCCTTCGATCACGCTGCCGGAAAAAGGTTCCAGCATCAGATCGATATGCGCCGCAGGATAGGCCTGACGAAGGTTCCTCAAAAACGGAACGGTCAGGACCGTATCACCGATGAAGCGGTACCGCATCACGAGTATTTTTTTTGCGTTCAATTTCATCGTCAAAAACGGCCACGTCTCTCGGTCACGAAACCCGTATCGTGCATCGTGTAACGGTAACATTTAAAAATACAAACAACGGGCCTCGTAACCGACTTCCGACTGACGCATTACTTACGATACGGAGTTCATTACCGTGACTGCGTCTTCACGGCATCTTTTACGATCCAATCAGCTGCTTGAGCAAGATCACGGGCCGTAAAGTCGGGATCTCTTACGTGCTGCGGCCGCACGTTGCCGGGGTCATCGGGGGCGAAACCGGTTCTGACCAGTACCCCCTTCGCGCCGGCCCTCTGTGCCAGTTCAACGTCGCTCCACTTGTCGCCCACGACGTATGACTGGGTGAGGTCGATCCCATGGTCCCTGGCAGCCATGTCGAGAAGTCCGGTGCCCGGTTTTCTGCAGTCGCATGCCATTGTGTATTTTGAATTTCCGGCGGTGGGATGGTGAGGACAGTAGTAAATGCCGTCACAACGTGCGTCTTCGGCTTCGAGCATTCGCTCGAGGCGGGCATGGGCTTCGTGTACCAGCGACTCGGGGAAATAACCGCGGGCGACGCCCGACTGGTTTGTGACGAGAATGACCTTGAGCCCTGACGCGTTTAGCTTTCTTATGGCGGCTCCGGCACCGGGAATCATATTGAGCTTACCGGGGTCCGTGAGGTATCCGACCTCTTCCGTTACTGTTCCGTCTCTATCGAGAAAAACAGCCTTATTCATGATGCATCCGTTTTTGGAGCTGAGCGCAGAGGACATGGAGCTGACAATTCATTTTTTTCGCGCTCTGCCCTATGCTCTCTGCTCTTTGCCCAAAATCATTCTCTCCCATTCCTGTTCCTCATTCACCCTGAGATCTATTCTCAGTGCCCAGATACCGTCGGGTTTGAACGTTTTTAACTTCACCGCGTCTTTTTCAGTGGTGACGATCAGGGCAGCCTTGATGTCTCCCGCGCGCTGAAATATTGCGGCCAGGTCCGATCTCCGATAAATATAATGGTCCGGGTAGACAAGCTCGCTCGCTACATCGGCGCCGAGCGACCTGAGAAGGGCGGTAAAAGAAGCCGGCCGCGCAATGCCTGAAAAAGCGAGAACTGTCGTACCGCGAAGAGAGGAAAGCGGTCTTGATTCTCCCATCCCGGTATCGACGAGGTCCTCAGGACTGAAGTATGACGTAAAAACCCGCGCCCCTGTTTTCTGTTCCAGCAGGGCCTTAAGCGCAGCCGTGTTCTCCGCCCTGTCAACTCCGGTTATGAGCACGAGGTGCGACCGTTTGAGGGCGGCTAGAGGCTCCCGCAATATACCGGCGGGAAACAATTTCCCCTTCCCGAAAGGATCGGTCGCATCCACGAGTACGATGTCCATGTCCCTCTGTAAACGCCTGTGCTGGAACCCATCGTCGAGCACCACGACGTCGGGATGAAACTTGCTTACGGCGTACATGCCGGCCCCGTGCCTGTCGCTACCCGCGACCACTGGCACGCCCGAAAGTTTCGCGCCGATCAGCACGGGTTCATCGCCGCCTGCAATGGGACCTGTCAAAGAACCGCGGCCGTCCGATACGATCGTGACCCTGGATTCGTCTTGCCTGCCGTACCCCCTGCTGATGACGACTGGACGTCTGTTATGAGCGCGTAAAAGTCCTGCGATCTGTATTACCGCCGGGGTCTTGCCCGTTCCCCCGAGCGTGATGTTCCCGACGGATATTACCTTTACCGGGAGTCTCTTTCCTCTCAAGAGCCTGAGCGCATAGAGCGCGTTTCGCAGCTTTACGGCATAACCGTAGAGGATAGAAATGAAAAATAAGAGCCCTCCGCAGAGGAGAGCTTTTTTTCTTCCGTACATGAGGTCTTCTATGTGGGCCTTACTTATCAACTATCAACCTGCCTATGGAATCGATAGTCTTTTTGGCAGCTCCTGAATTATTTTCTATAACCTTGAAAGCAAGAGCTCCCGTGCGTTTGGTATAATCCTGATCGGACAAAAGTTTATCTATCTGAACGTAAAGCTCTTCTTTATCTTTCACCATAATTCCGCCGCCTGCAGAAATCAGAGCTTCGGATATTTCTTTAAAGTTAAACATATAACGGCTGAATATTACAGGTTTTTTCATAGCCGCAGGTTCCAAAAGATTGTGGCCTCCGACCTTTACGAGACTTCCGCCCACGAAAGCTATGTCGCAGACACCGTAGAATGCCTTGAGCTCTCCTATGGTGTCAAGAAGAAGCACGTCCTTGATGTCTCCTTTGAGGCGCGTCCTTCGCTTGCAGTCAAACCCGGACCTGTTGATGAGGCCCGATACTTCATCGAACCGTTCTGGATGTCGCGGCGCAATAATGAGCAGGAGCTTGGGATACTTCTCCCTCAACCGTGAAAACACCTCGAGCAAGGCGGCTTCCTCTCCCCGGTGCGTGCTTCCGGCAGTGATTACCTTGCATCCCGGCGGTATCCTCACGGGATTCGGCTGCATGGCGGGTATCTTCTGGTCGAATTTAAGATTGCCGGTGACCATTACTTTGCCGGGAGCAGCCCCGATATCCCTGATTCGCTCCGCGTCCTCCTCCGACTGCATGCAAAACAGCGTTACGTTATCAAAAACCTGTGTAAAAAACCGTTTGAACTTCAGATAATTGCCGTAGGAATGAGGCGATATTCGACCGTTGATCAACGCTGAAGGGATGCCGACTCTCTTCAATTCCCGGAAAAAGTTGGGCCAAAGCTCAGTTTCCGCAACAAGCACGATTGCCGGGTTGATACCCCTGATGACCCTCCGGACAACCCAGGGGTAATCAAAGGGGAAGTAGAATACCGCATCGGCTTCAGGCACCCTCTGGCGAGCGGTATAGTTGCCGGTGACCGTCACTGTTGAAAGTATCACTTTCCTGCCGGGATACTTTTTCCTCAACTCGCGAATAAGAGGATGTGCCGCCATTACCTCGCCTACAGAGACCGCATGCACCCAGATGGGTCTGGAACCCTTTATCACCTTCATCACGCCTTTTCGAAGACGACCAAGTTTCTGGGAAATTCCGCCACGATATTTCGGCACCGTCACCAGCTTGAAGAGAATGTAGGGAAACAAAGCGAGCGTGGCGACAACGAGTATCATGTTGTAGAAGATGTACATGCGCTTTTTCTCCGTGCCAAGACGACTGTGCGATGAGCCCCGGGTTGCCGGGCCATCGCGCAGAGGTGTCATTTTAACGGTCCGGACTTTTGGAAATAGGAGTCTGCCTTCTCCGTGAGTTCGTTCAAGGCGGTCTGCAGCTCCAGGCGTTTTTCCTCGAGTTCTGACTCGTCGATGCCGTCGACAGTGATCGGATCTCCGTACATGACCACACCCCGCGTAAACGGTGCCGGGAGCATGGATTTGTCCCATATCTTTTCCATTATCCAGCGGCGCCGTGCGCTCATTACCACCGGCACAATGGGCTTGCTCAGCTTCCCGGCGAGGTAGGTGACACCCTGCTTCACCTCGTACACGGGCCCGCGCGGCCCGTCGACGGAGATGGCGACGGTTTTGCCCTTTCTCATGCCGGAAACGAGCCCCAGCAGTGCGCGATCCCCCTTTCGTTTGCTCGAGCCCCGCACAACGTCAAACCCGAATCTTCTGAGGATACCGGCCTGAATTTCACCGTCCCGGCTTTCGCTGGCGGGGATGATGATCCCGACGTTGCTGTGGCTCTGGAGCAACAGGAACTGCCTTCCGTGCCAAAAGGCATAAATGAAATTCCTTCCCTCGGCCTTGAATCGTTCGGGAACGTCCCGGTTAACGAAACTGATCCTTACCGTCCTGCTCCAGAGCGAGATGACAAGCCAGACGATGAATGGCAACACCTTTGCCCTGAACATTATAACATCCTTGCCGGGTGCTCGTCCCTGAATTGCTGGTCGTGCAGGTTCTTATATTCCCCGCCGAATGCCAGAAGGTCCGCGTGTCTGCCCTGTTCGACTATCCTGCCCTCCTTGAGCACAATGATCCGGTCCGCGCTTACGATTGTGGAGAGCCGATGAGCGATGATGAAGCTCGTCCTGCCCCTCATGAGCGAGTCAAGGGCCTTCTGCACCTCGCGCTCTGACTCGGTGTCGAGCGACGACGTGGCCTCGTCGAGAATCAGTATCGGTGCGTTTTTTAAGAGAGCGCGCGCAATAGCAATCCTTTGGCGCTGTCCGCCCGAAAGCTTCACTCCTGCTTCGCCGATCACCGTATCGTATCCGTGCGGCAATGCACTGATGAAGTCGTGGGCGTGGGCCGCTTTCGCCGCCTGCACCACGTCATCGAAAGAACTCAACGTATTGCCATAGGCAATGTTGCTCTTCACCGACTCGTTGAACAGGATCGTCTGTTGGGTGACGATTGCCACGAGAGACCGAAGAGATTCCTGGGTGACGTTGCGGACATCATAATCGCCGATGAGAAGAGCCCCTTCGGAGACGTCATAAAACCGGGGGATGAGATTAACGAGCGTCGTCTTTCCTCCTCCGCTTTTGCCCACGATCGCAAGTGTCTCCCCCGCCTGCACCCTGAGGTTGACGTCTTTCAGCACAAGCGCATCGTCGTACCGAAATGATACATTGCTGAACTCTATTTCCCTGAAATCCCGTGGCGCCATGATGGCCCCGGGACGGTCCTTGATCTCCGGCTCGGTATCCAGCACCTCAAAAATACGCTTGGCCGCGGCAACGCCGTCCTGTACGATATTGTTCACCGTGTTTAGATCTTTAATCGGCCGATAGAGGAAATAGAGGGCCGTCAAAAAAGAAAAAAACTCTCCCACGGTCATCCTTCCCCTGATGATCCAGTAGCCCCCGACCAGAATGACGAGGCAGACTGCGAAAGTCGTGATGACTTCCATGATCGGCTGAGAGATCGAACTCGTCTTGATTGACCGCATCAGAGAGTTGAAGAGCCCTCTGTTCCGGTCAGCAAATCTTCGGCTCTCGTACGATTCCGCGCCAAAGGCCTTCACGATGCGAATCCCCACTATGGTCTCGTGAAGGTGTGTGGTAAGACCGCCATATTGTTCCTGCATCTGCGTACTCACCCTCCTGAATCGCCTGCTGAATTTGGAGAGAGCGATACCCAAAAGCGGCAGGACTACCAAGGAGAAGAGCGACAGTTGCCAGTTCAGGTAGATGACGTACACAGTAAGCGCCGCCATGGTGAATATCCCCTGCACGAGGCTCGAAGGCGCTCTCGTCAGCGCTCCCTGGACGAGGTTTACGTCATTCATGATCCGGGATATGAGAACGCCCGTGGCCGTCCGGGCGAAAAATGAAAATGAAAGGGAGGTGATATGACGATAGAGCTGGTCGCGAATATCGTTCACGATCCGCTGGCCGACATAGCCCATGAGGTAATCGCGGACGTATGCCGCAGCGCCCTTGAAGATGACCACGACCAGGAGCGCAGGCGGCAAGAGGACCAGGAACTTTGTGCTCTTGCTCAAAAAAACACTGTCCAGAACCGGCTTTACGAGATAGGCCTGAAGTGAGATGAAGCCGCTTGTGAGCCCCATAAAGACTGCAGCCCATATGAGCCGCATCTTGTACGGTTTGAGATAGGTTAAAAGTCTTCTGTAGATTTCCATATGCCTGTTATGTTCGGGTTAGACTCACGAATTCCAGGACCACTGCAGCGGCCCTCGCCGAGGCTCCTGATTCACCCAGCCGGGTCCGTATCCTGCCGAGATCGTCCCGTACACGGCTAAAGTACGCCGGATCACTCAACATGCCGGAGAGTGCATGTGCAATGTTTGTCGGCGTTGCATCCTCCTGTAGCAGTTCAGGGACCACCCGATTGTCTGCAACGATATTCACCAGCCCCACGTGCCGTACGTTGATGATCAGCCGGGCAATAAGATAGGAGAGACCGGACATCCGATAGACAATTACCATGGGCACCGCCATAAGCCCCGTCTCGAGCGTGGCCGTACCCGAAGTCACAATGGCCGCGTCGGACGCCCGAAGCGCATCGTACACCCTTCCGTCTACTATCTGTACCGGTACGCCGGCTTTGTCCACATACTCCCGGATAAGATCCTGCCTGAGCGTGGGGGCAACCGGCAGGATAAACTGAAGGTCGGGGAATTTTTTCTTGAGCAGTCCGGCCGCCTCGAGCATGTCGGGTAGAAGGTTCGTAATCTCCTTTTTCCTGCTTCCCGGCAGAAGCGCAATGGTGCGCGCCTCGGGGACAAGGCCAAAGTGCGACCTCGCCTCGGCCTGAGTGTACCCGGATTTTACCACATCGGTCAGCGGATGGCCAACAAAACGTACGTCTACTCCGGCTTTTTTGTAGAGTTCGACTTCAAAGGGGAAGACCACGATCATGGCCTTCACCAGCCGGGCGATTTTTTTGATCCTGCCCCTGCGCCAGGCCCAGACCTGAGGGCTTATGTAGTAGAGGACAGGGATGCCGAGCTTTTTCGCGTAGGCGCCGATCATGATGTTAAAATCCGGGAAGTCGATCAGCACCAGCAGGTCGGGCCGTTCATTTTTCAAGAAGCTCTTGAGACCGGAATAGACCCTGTAGATTTCACGGATGTGGGTAAGGACTTCCGTGGCCCCGACCACCGATATCTCCGATGCATCGGCGAGCATCCGCACGCCGGCTTCGGCCATTCGCCTGCTGCCTACGCCGTAGAAGGCGATGGAGGCATCCAGCTTTCTGACCTCCCGTACCAGGTTGGAGCCGTGAAGGTCGCCGGAAGCCTCGCCGGCGATGATCATGATCTTTTTCATTCCTGCATTTTGAACTTTAAATTTTAAGTTTTAAATTTACAACGCTTTTTTAACTGCCTCGGTCACTACCTTGATCTGTTCCTCGCTTAGTTCGGGGTACATGGGCAACGACAGCACTTCCCGCGCCGCCTGCTCGGTCGCGGGCAGGCTCCCCGGCTTCATGCCGAGGTCTTTGTACGCAGCCTGGAGATGCAGCGGAACGGGGTAATAAATCATGGATGACGTTGCCTTTTCCGCGTCAAGCGCCTGTTTTACCTTATCCCTATCCCTGTTCTTGATCCTGATCGTGTACTGGTGGAATACATGTCTGGCGCCGTTCTGCTCCGACGGTGTCTGGATACCCTGGACCGAAAGGTATTTATTATACAGCAGCGCATTGTTTCTGCGTTTTGCATTGTATTCGTCGATATGTCTGAATTTGATCCTTAGAATCGCGGCCTGGATCTCGTCCAACCTGCTGTTGAACCCTATTTCATCATGGTAATAGCGCACCTTGCTGCCGTGGTTCCTCAGGCTGAGCGCCTCTTCCGCCAGTTTCGCGTCATCGGTGATGATCATGCCGCCGTCGCCGTAGGCGCCCAGGTTCTTGCTCGGGAAGAAGCTGAAGCAGCCCATGTCTCCGAATGAACCGGCCTTTTTACCCTTATACTCGGCGCCGAATGACTGGGCACAATCCTCTATCACTTTAAGTCCGTGCTTTTTTGCTGTCTGCATGAGCCCGTCCAGGTCCGCGGGATGGCCGTAGAGGTGCACGGGGATGATCGCTCTGGTTTTCTTTGTTATTGCCGCCTCGATTTTCGAAATATCGATATTGAATGTATCGGGCCGAATGTCCACGAACACGGGCAGGGCGCCGATATAGGAGATGGCCTCGGCAGTGGCGATGAACGTGAAGGGCGTGGTGATCACCTCGTCGCCGCGCCGGATGCCGGCCGCCCGCAGCGCAAGATGAAGGGCGTCGGTTCCCGAGGCGACGGCAACGGCATGCTTTACTCCATGATAAGCTGCAACCTCCTCTTCAAGAGCTTTCCCCTGGGGGCCGAGGATAAAATGCGTGCTCTGGATAACTCCGAGAACAACGTCGTTTATCTCATCCTTGATGGCCTCGTACTGGGCCTTGAGATCGACCATGGGTATCGTCATACTTTTGAGAAACTCCTTTAAAATATTCGAACCTCAACGGCAGGGGAATTTACCGCAGAGGTGCTTCACATTGCTTGTCAGCTTGCAGGCTTGCAGGCCTTTAATAAGGCCCCGAGCGTCCTTTGTGGGTCTCGACGTCGACTGTGGCCATGGAGGGCATGCGGTTTTTTAGGACATCCGGATTTCAAGCTTTTATCACACCAGGACAAAACCGGCAATCCCTTTTTTCAAGGTGTCGGTAATTTTCAACGCCAGGGCCAAAGCCCTCCGGCCCTCGGCCCCCGATACCAAAGGCTGCTTTTTGTTCCTTACGCTCTCGACAAATGTTCGAATTTCTTCGGCCAGTGTATCGTTTCTGTCCGTCGAAATATCGGTCGTGACAAACTCAGACACGGGATTGCCGCCTCTGTGTGAAACTGCGGCCTTTTGGTTCTGATAGTCGGCTGTATAGAGGTTGTCGCCGTCGAAAACACGAAGCAGACGCTTCTTTTCGTTCGATACCCTGCTGGCAGTCACATCCGCAATGCAGCCGTTCTGAAAAATTATCCTGGCTGTCGCGATATCGATCTCATTCGTGATGACAGCCGTGCCGGCGGCGCTCACTTCCCTGGGCTCGGACCCGGCAAGGTCCGTCACGATATCGAGATCGTGAATCATCAGATCAAGTATCACGTTCACGTCAGTACAGCGCACGGTAAATGGAGCGGCCCTTTCCGCCATGATGTACCGGGGGGATTTGATCAGGGATTTGACCGTCGTGACCGCGGGGTTGAACCGTTCGATATGACCGACCTGGAGGACTAGGCCGTGCCGCGTCGCAAGCCCGATGAGTTCATCAGCCTGCTCCAGTGTCTCGGTCATGGGCTTTTCGAGCAGAACATGGATTCCCCGGTCCATAAACTGCTTCGCCACCCTGTGGTGCATCGCCGTAGGGACAACAACGCTTACGGCGTCCACCTTTCCGAACAGCTGCGCGGGGTCCGAGTATGTTCTTGTGTTCAGCCTGTCCGCGACCTGTGCCGCCCTAGCAAAATCCGTATCTACGATCCCGACGAGTTCCGCGTCAGCAAGAGCCGCATATTTTTCGGCATGAAACCGGCCCAGATAGCCGACACCGACGACTCCGACCCTGATTTTTTTCATAAAGCCAACCTGATCCTATGCGCGCGGATTTTGAACGGCGACAATCGTGATTCCCGCCCGGTCCGCCTCTGCGACTACGACCTCTCTGTCGAAGATGATGGTCTTTCCTGCTTCCACAGCGAGGCAGGAAGCCTTTACTTGTGCCATGGTTCTTATGGTTTGCGCACCCACGGCCGGAAGGTCGAATCTCAGGTCCTGCTGCGGTTTGCAAACCTTGACAATCACTGCGCCTTGCCTGCAGAGCAGGCCGCCGCGCCGGATGGTCTCATCCGTACCCTCTATGGCCTCGACTGCGAGCACGGCCCCGTCTTTCACGACAACGGTCTGCCCGATATCCAGTCTCCCGGTCTCTTTTGCCATCTGCCAGCCGAACTCGATGTCCCTCTGCTCGTCCCTGGTAGGCTTTCTTTTCGTGAGGACACCCGGACGGGCCACAATATTGTCGAGATAGAGCGTCGACTCCCTGACAGCGATACCCTCGGATTCAAGTTCCTCTGCCACCGCACGGAGTATGGCGTCGTCCTTTTTGTGAATTATCCTGGCGAGGAGCGCAATTCCCCTGAGGTCGGGCATGGCGCCGCCGAACATGCGTGTTTTCTTGATGCCTCCCGCCATGAGCACGTCATGCACGTCATGCTCTTTGAATATCTTGATGAGTTTTCCGAGCTGGCCCACTTTGATCCAGAAGATCCCGTCTACCCACTGTGCAAGCTCGGGTACGGTCTCGCCTTCGTGAGCTACCGCTATTACCTTCAAGCCTTTCTGTTTGGCGGCCCGGGCGAATTCGACCGGAAAATTTCCGTTTCCGGCTATGATGCCGATTTTTTCCATACTTCCGAATAATCTTACTTCCGGTTCCTGACGGTTACCTCGTTACACCCCGTTTCGAAGAGCGGACAAATTCCACGAGATTTCTGACTTCCGATGAATCAGGAAACTCCTCAAGCGCCTTCTTTAAAGCGTCTTCCTGAATCAGTCCCGACCGGAATATGATCTTGTACGCCTTCCTGAGCGTGCCGATGGCGTCATCGCTGAATCCCCGTCGTTTCAACCCCACGAGATTTAACCCGTACAGTTTTGCCCTGTTGCCGGCGGCGCTCACATAGGGCGGGATGTCCTGGCTGACTGCGGACCCCCCGCCGATTATGGAATAGGCCCCGATGCGTACGAACTGATGAACACACACGATGCCGCCGAGAATGGCATTGTTTCCGATGATGATATGCCCGCCGAGCGCGACGGAATTGGCCATGATGATGTAGTCCCCGAGTTTGCAGTCATGGGCGACGTGGGAGTAGGCCATGAGAAAGTTCCTGTCGCCGATCACGGTCTTCCTGTCCTCTTTCGTCGTGGCGCGGTGGATCGTTGCGCATTCCCTGATCACGTTATCGTTGCCGATGATCAGATAGGTTTCTTCGTCCTTGTAGCCGATATCCTGCGGCGGAGTCCCGATTGCGGAAAAAGAAAGGATATGATTTCTCTCACCGATCGTGGTCCACCCCTCAATCAGCACATGGGCCTCTATCTTCGTATCCTTGCCTATGCTCACGTGCTCACCGATGACCGCATAGGGCCCGATTTCCACGCCTTCGGCGATCCTGGCCTTTGGATGCACTATCGCTGTCGGATGAATACTCACTTACTTCTCCTGTTTGTCCTTATCGACAATCATGGCCATCATCTCCGCCTCGGATACAAGCGCGCCGTCGACAAACGCCTGAGCCTTCAGGCTGGTGATGTTGGAGCGCTGCCTGACCATCTCGATCTCTAAGCGCACCTGGTCTCCGGGAATTACCGGTTTGCGGAATTTGGCCTTATCGATGCTCATAAAGTAGATCACCTTGTTTTTGATTTCAGTTTCAGGGACTGATTTGAGGGCCAACACGCCTCCCGTCTGTGCCATCGCCTCAAGGAGCAGAACCCCGGGCATGATCGGATGGCCGGGAAAGTGACCTTGGAAAAAAGGCTCATTGATCGTCACGTTTTTTATTCCCACAGCGCGCTTACCCGCCTCAAGCTCGACTATCCGGTCGATCAAAAGAAACGGATACCGGTGAGGAAGCGTATTAATAATTTCATTAATGTCGATCATGTATTCTCCCCCCTTTATGTGCCTGATAGTTTCTTCTGCAGGTCCTTTATCTGATTCTCCAGCTCGACGATACGCTTCTTGAGTTCCGGTAATTTCGGAAGAACAGCCTGGACCTTGAGCCACTCCCGCTGGGGCATTGCATAGTATCCGCCGACCACTTCGTTCTGCGGAATGTCTTTTATGATCCCCGACTTTGCTGCTGCAATCACTTGGTCCCCTATGCTTACGTGGTCGGCTACTCCCACCTGACCGGCCAGGACCACGTAATTTCCGAGCGTCGTGCTCCCTGCGATACCAACCTGCCCCGCAAGCAGACAGTGCTCTCCCACTGTGACGTTGTGCGCGATATGCACAAGGTTATCGATCTTGGTTCCCCCTTTGATCAACGTATTGCCGAGCGTGGCACGGTCGATAGTACAGTTTGCGCCGATTTCCACATCGTCCTCTATGATTACCCCGCCGACCTGGGGGATTTTATGATGCATGCCGCTTTCGGTCACGAACCCGAAGCCGTCACTGCCGATCACCGCGCCGGCATGGATGATCACTCTGCTGCCGATCGTCACGCCTTCGCGGATGCTCACGTTCGAATATATGATACAGTCGTCGCCGATGGATGTGTCCCTGCCCACATACACGCCGGGATAGAGCGTAACCCTGCGTCCGAGTTTCGCACCGTCTTCCACCACGACATAGGGGTGCACTGACGGGTCTGCGCCGAAGACGACATTGCTTCCTATTACCGCCCTGTCGCTGATGCCTGAAGCGCTGTAAGGCGCTCCGTAAAGCAGCTCAAGCGTCCTGGCAAACGTCAGCCGCGGATTTTCGACACAAAGTACGGGCATGCCCACTCCGGTCGCGTCGAGAGGCACGATTGCAGCCGAGGCATGCGAATCCTTCAGGTCATTGAGGTGCTTTCTATCGGCGATGTACGTTATGTGTCCTTCGCCGGCTTCACGCACACCTCTCGCGCCTGTTATCTCTATGTCCCCCGCGCCCGAGAGGTCAGCGCCGAGTTTTGTTGCCAGGTCCCTGAGTTTCATGGCCGTCCCCGCAATGAGGAGAGATAAGAATCTTCTGCTTCATTTTAGTTCTTTGTATCCGATTTCTTGTCCATTTCGCTGATCACCTTGTCTGTCAGGTTAAGGCTTTCATCGGCAAAGAGAACAGCGGGGACATCGGTTTTCGGCCCTACGTTTATGGTCTTATTGAGCACGATGTCAAACTTTTCCTTCTTGGCGATCTCTTTCAACACAGCCATCAGGGCCTGGTCGAACTCTTTCGAAAGTTCGTCGTTTTTCTTGGCGATTTCAGCGTTAAATTCCGACCGCTTCTTCTCGAAATCGCTGATCTTGCTGTTGATATTTTCCTCTTTTTCCTTTCTCGCCTTCTCGTTCATCACTGAGGCCTGCTTCTTGTAGTCCTCCTGAAGCTTCTGGATATCACCTGCGTCCTCATCGAGTATTTTTTTGCGGCTTTCGTAATATTCCCGCACGATGCCCTGATATTTCTGCCCCAGTTTGGTTTTTTCAAAAACTATCTGCGTATCGACGTATCCGATCTTGCCGCTCGCCGCCATTGCTGTGGCTGCGACTATACTCAACGCTACAACTGTCAGAACAATCTTTTTCTTCATTAGAACCGCCTCCTCATATTTTAATACTGATATCAGATATCCGCTCTATGTGACGCCTCCGGGAGCGGAACCAAGGTCCCGCCAGCCATGCGCTTAAAATTGAGTACCGATGGAAAAATCAAACTGGCTCGGCTGGTCTTCTGGCTTCTTGTGGATTATATATCCCCATTCGAACCTGAGCGGTCCGATCGGGGTGAGCCACCAGAACCCCCATCCGAACGACTGTTTCAAGCTACTGAACTCAACGGGCTCGTGATCATCAAACGCCTTGCCGATATCGTAAAACAACACGCCCTTGAGCCGCGCCGCGGGAACTATCGGGAAACTGTACTCTGCGTTGAAAATGAGCTCTTTCGTTCCTCCTATGTTATTAAAATCGACGATTTGTTCTCCCGTGAGCTGCGGGTTGCCAAATGGGTTCTTCACAGTATACACCGGACCGTATATCGGTTCCTTAGGGCCTGCGGACCCGTACTTGAAACCCCGTACGGTGCCGGTTCCGCCGACAAAGAACCGCTCACCCACGGGGAGGGGTTTGTCGATGAGTGAAGTGGCGTACCCGAAACGTCCGCGGACCATGAACACCGTGTCCCAAAACAAGGGGAAGAACCAGCTCGAATCGGCAACGGACTTGATGAATTCCGGGTCGCCGCCGAGAGGGCCGCCGGCGTATTCGAAAAGCACACTGTTCCGGGAGCCGGTCTTGGGATCGAGAAAATAGTCGCGTGAATCCCTGATCAGGCTCGCGGTGACTGCGCTCGTGGTGATGGTCTTGCCGTAGTCCTCGATCTGTTTTTGAATAATGAACGGCGGCGTCGTCGACAAGTTCGTAACATCGGATCTGTCGAAGCTGTATCTGAGGGAGGCCGAGACGTATTCGCCGTAACTTTTTCCCACGCCCAAGGCAAAGCCGTTCGTGTTAAGATCGTAGCCGTCATACTTCTGCGTCTGATTGTATATATCCACCCTGCCCCATATCGGTTTATCAAAGAGATAGGGTTCCATAAAACTGAGCAAAAACAGCCTCGATCTGCTTCCCAACTGAGTCTTGAACTTGAGAAGCTGGCCGCGTCCGCCGAGATTTCCCTGAGTGATCTCGGCAATGCCGATCAAATGATCGACGGAGCTGTACCCTCCTCCGACGCTCAGGGTTCCGGTGAGCTTTTCTTTCACCTTGACGTCAAGGTCCATAATGGGTTCCCGCTGCCTGCGCTCGGGAACGATGTCAATGGATTCGAAAAAGTTAAGGTTATTGAGCCTCTCGTAGCTCCGTTTGAGCGCCTTCTTGCTGTAGAGATCGCCCTCATCAAGACGCATTTCGCGTCGGATCACCTTGTCACGGGTCTTGACGTTTCCGGTAATGTCTATCCTGCCGATACGCACCTGGTCGCCTTCCTCGATCTCCATCGAGAGGGCGACGGTTTTCTTTTCAGCGTCTATCGCAAAGAGCGGCACGACGCTGGCAAAAGGGCGGGAGAGGCCGTCGTAGCGATCCATGATCCTCCCCACGTCCTGCCTGAGCGTGTCCCTGCTGAAAATGTCTCCGGGCTTGAGTTTCATCTCCTTTTTCAGGTCTTCATCGGATAGGAGCTTATTGCCCTTAAAGCTGATCGAACTCACACGAAATTGGTCGCCTTCCTTGATATTGATGCGGACGACGAGTTCGTTTTCATGCTTGTTCGCATACGTCTCCGTCTGACCCATGAGCTGAAACGTGTACCGGGTGGGTGTCATTTTCTCTATTATCGGTTCATCCACCTGCACCTGTATGTATCCTATGTTGTAATAAAGGTTCTTGATAGTCTCGACATCGTCCCGTAATTCTTGGGTCCTCAGTGTGCCGCTGCGGCCTAAGAACGAGAAAAACCAGTGTTCCTGCGTCTTCAAGGCCTTCTTGATTTCGCTCGACGATAGAGCTTTATTTCCCGTAAAAATGATCTTGTATAATTTGATTTTTTCTCCTTCTTCGATAAAGAACACGACATTGCGGTCACCGCCCCGCAGCTCGGTCACCACTGGAACGACAACGGCGTTAAAATAACCTTTGTCCTGGTACTTGAGGCGGATCTTTTCCGCATTTTCCTCTATGAGCTGGACATTGTACGCCGTCCGGGGAAGGAGCGTGATTTCCTTTTTCAGGTCCTCTGTGTCTATCGCCTCATTTCCCGCGAAACTTATCTCGCGGATAAGCGGCTTTTCCTTGACATAAAAAATGACCTTAATGCCATTTTCGAAACCTTCAGTCTTCACCTGGACGTCTTCAAAGTGGCCGAGCTGGTACAGGGTTTTAATGTCTTCTCTGATCTGGGCAGGAGAAAAGACCTGACCTTCTCTGGTCTTTATCTTGGCAAGGATGGTCGCCGTCTCTATTCTCCTGTTTCCCTGGACTTCGACCAGCGTGACTTTCACATCCTCCGCCGATACGGAGGGCACAGCAAAAACCGCCGTCAGCACCACAACAACAAAAACGGCCGCTAATTTTTTAAGCACGTTACCTGCATCCTCCGTCCCGAATAAAAGCAAAATACTATATCATTAACAGGCAATTGTGTAAACAGAAATTTACAGGGACGGGCTGCCGTGAGGCCAGGATGTAAGGGTGAAAAAGTCAGTGGGTTATCTGGGTGTGTGCAAAATAAAAACCCTCGCCTGCTCTTTCCTGAAAGGAGAACTGGCGAGGGTCGTCACGAGCTGGACCGGCTGTCGTCGCGCTGTTTCCTCAACCAATGGGCGGCCGAAAAAGCCTAGTGGCCACCCGATTTCAATAAGCCGCTCGCCGCGAGAACCAGAACAGCGATTTCGGCAATGGCGATAATCACGTAGGGCCTGTCTTTTTTTCTTATGAGAATGGGTAATACCACAAGATAGCACAGTATGGTCAAACCTGAAAGGATCACAATGCCGATAAAATTCATATAGTCGCCCCTTCCTATATGCCCGGTCCATCCCCAGCCGGTCGGAGCGCTGCACGCGTGGATATAATCTTTTGCTTTCATAGTCCAATATTTGGGCAGGTCCTCGATGGAGACAAAACATGAAATCGACCCCGAGATGTACGCAAAGAACGTGACGACAAGTACGAGGAGCCCGAACCACATCCCTATGTTCAGAACTTTTGCGTATGCTATCTGCTCTTCCGATGCCTTGGTTCTCTCACTGCTCATTTCAGATTCCTCCTATTTCCAGATTGCAAGCCCTTTGAGGAGGGCCCTGAGACCGGCAAAAAGCAAGAGGCCGATCACCATCCATTTGATGGCTCTGGGTTTTGCCTTTGCAAGAATTTTGACGCCGACAATGGAACCGAGCATGATCCCGACGATGGAGGGCACGACGATCATGGGCAGTACCGCCCCCTGGTTCAGATAAACCCAGGCCGCGGAGGTGTCGGTTATCGAAAGCAGGAATTTACTCGTTGCGACTGAAATTTTGAGCGGGGCACCCATCATAAGGTTCAGGACCGGGACGTTTGCCCATCCCGCACCCAGGCCGAACAAGCCCGCCATGATGCCGATTACGATGAAGAGGGCCAGGCCGTGCGGCGTCTTGTGGACGCTCCATTCAACGTCCTTCCCGATTGATTCCTCCCTGTAAATGCCCATTATCCCGAGGCTCTGCGACAAGTTGTCCGGCCGTGGAACATGCGGAAAATCGGATTTCTTCGCTATGCCCATGATGAGAACGATGAACAAAATAGTGAGGCCGAGCAGCGTCTGGACCACTTCCGTGGGCAGGGCAAGGCCGATCATCGCGCCGACGATAGCGGCAGATGACGCAATCAGCGCCACGGGAAGGGAAAGGCGAAGACTGGCAAGGTTCCTCTTTAACAGGCCAGGGCCTGCAGCAAGCGCCCCCGAAAGAGCAACCAGAAGTCCCGCTCCCCTGACGAAATCGAGATGGAATGGGAAAAATCCGCCGACGATCGGCACAAATAGCACTCCTCCGCCTACACCGCCCAAAACGGCAAGAATTCCCAATACGAACGTGACGACGAAAAGCATGGTCGGCCATACCCACCAGGGTATCGACGGAACGTTTGAAGACACAGCCGCAGATGCGGAAGCTTCCTGCACGTCAGCCCAGGCGAACGCCACTCCTGCAGCACACAGCAGGGTGAAAATGATAAAAACCTGAATCAATATCTTCGAATAATGCGGTACCATTTTCGTTCATTCCCTCCTTAACAAATGCAATCGAGAATCCTTTTTAAAAATCAACTATTGCATTATGCAATAATAAGGTTTCAAATTTGAACAATATGTTATGTTATTATAATGACTGTTGAGTGTCAAGGAAAATGTTGCTTTTCGTCGCAATAGATCCATAAATTCATCGGAAGTCGTTATAAAATTCATTTATGAACAACGAAAACTGCGTCATTGAAAAAAAATGAAAAGAGATGAGGATGACACACGCCCGTGGTTGGTGTTATTATTTTTAGCTTCGGCCTCGAAATAAAAAACCCGGCTTTTAAGTAAGCCGGGCCCCGCTGGGTAACGGCGCCGGTCATCGTATTGATATCGGCATAACAACAGATTGAAGATCGGCCCTCCGAAGATGACGACATTCACCACGTTGCCCTTGTACGGCTGGAAGTCGCCGTTGGCGCTCAAGAGAATGTTTTCATTTACGAAGGTCGTTTTCGTCGTTGTCCCCGAGGTGGAACTCGTTATGTCGCCCCCGATAAAAAAAGCCGCCCTGCACATTCGCGGCAAAGAAATCACTGAACGCCCGGGAAGAGGACGGGATAGGCCTTGTTTACGGATCACTTCATATGGCGGTGACGGAGATCAAGCATGCACGATTCTGTTAAACATTTCGCGAACGCGTAGCCTGAGATTTTCGTAATCACTGAGAATTTTCCTGCCCGCGGTTTGTTCGTCATCCCTATACCCCATACGGCGGGCCAGCGTCTGGAGTTTTTCAGGATTTTTGCTCAAATCGTCTGCGGCCTGGTTCGTAACAACGCGGATTCTGCTTTCGAGCAACCGTAAAAACAGGTACGCCTGTTTCAGTATTCCGAAGGTTTCGGAATCGAAGATTTTCAGCCTTTTAAGAGTCATGAGGGCATTGTATGTGCCCGGGATTCTGAGCGCCGGGTTATCGCGGCCATGAAGGAGCTGCAGATACTGGATGAGGAACTCTATGTCGACGATGCCGCCGGCTCCCTGCTTGATGTTGTAGAAGGCCGCGCTTTTTCCGGCGATTTCATCCTCCATCCTCGCACGCATGGTTCGGATGTCGGTTGCCAGAACAGATCTGTCCGTCTCCCGATAAATCAATTCTCCCATGCTCACTGCAAACTCTTCGCCGACAGCGCGGTTCCCGGCCACGCAGCGCGCATTTATTAACGCCTGGCGTTCCCACGTTCGGGCTTGAGAGGCATAGTAATTGACAAATGCTGAAATGCTCTGAACGAGCGGCCCTTTTGAACCGCCGGGCCGAAGGCGCGTATCTACGCGGTAGGCGTAGCCTTCGCGCGTCATAGTCGTGAGATAGGACAGAGTCTTCTCCGCTACTTTGCTGTAATACTCAAACGTCGTGATGCCGGCCGGGGGCGCTCCTGCCCTGCTTTCAGAATACACGAACATGATATCGAGGTCCGATCCGTAGGTCAGTTCCCTGCCCCCGAGTTTCCCTACTCCCAGGACGGCAAGCCCCGCGGACGAGTCCGACCATGGATACCGTCTGTCGATTTCGGATGCGGCCAGATTCAAGGCAGCAGCGAGACATACTTCCGCGAGCCTGGAAAGTGCACGGGAGGCCGCCTGCGGCCTGATAAAGGAAAGCAGATCAGCCATGCCGATGCGTATTTCCTCCCGGTGTTTGAACCTTCGAAGGGCATCAAGTCTCTCGGAGATGCTACCCGCCCGGTCCAGGGCATAATTCAGTTCCTGTGCGAGCTCTGCCGTTGATCGGACACCGAAGGCCCTGCCGGTGTCGACCAGGTCCTCAAGGAGCCCGGGATTCACCACGAGCATCCTTGAGAGGTACTCACTGTTGGCAAACACAGTGATAAGAATCTTTACCGCCATGGCATGCTCTCGCACATGAGACCTGAAGGCGTCCCACGAGCCCTGGGCAGCGAGAAAAGACTCAAGGTGATTCAGCGCCATGTCCGGATCAGGTGAAGCGATGACCTCGCGGAACAGAAGCGGGAAAATTTCGTCGAACACCTTGCGATCACGCGGCGTCTGGTGGACGAAGGCAGGACCTTCGCGGAGCAGGAGTATGTTCCGGTACGCCTTTCCCGGGTCCCGAAACCCGTACCGTTCGAGTATGGCCACGGCCTCTTGTTCGGACGTCCCGGGATCGGAGAGCCGGTCCAGTCCGCTGTCCAGCGTATCCAACTGCCGTCCTTCTCCCGTGAAGGCGAACAGGTCATCGTAGATTTCCCTGACCCGCTGCGTATGAGCCGCGTAATCCCTGAGCAGCATCTCGGCCTCCCTGCCCGGTTCGAGATACCCCGTCCGTCTTGCCAGCCTGCGCAGATCCCGCTCATCCAGGGGAAGCGTTTGCGTCTGGAACTCGTTTTCGATCTGAATCCTGTGCTCAACCGTTCGCAGGAATATATAAGCCTTTGAAAGCGCGTCGTGCTCTTCATAGGTGATGAGGCCCTTCTGCGAAAGCATATGGAGGGCTTTCAGCGAATTTTTCTCGCGAAGCGACCTGTCCCTGCCGGCGTAGATAAGTTGGAGCGCCTGGATGACGAACTCTATCTCCCGGATTCCGCCGTAACCCAGTTTTACATCGCGGTACGTCTTCCCCTTCTGCTGAACGTCCTTATTGATTTTTCCTTTCATCTCACTGATTTCGGAGATGGCGCCGTAGTCGAGGTATTTACGGTACACGAACGGCGCGATCCGCTCCAGGAACTCTCTGCCCACGCGTTCATCGCCGGCTACCGGCCTCGCCTTTATGAGCGCGGACCGTTCCCAGGTCTGTCCCCAGGATTCGTAGTAAATCTCATACCCGCCGAGGCTTTGCGCGAGTGGACCCCGTTGACCTTCAGGCCTCAGCCGGAGGTCGACCCTGAACACGAAGCCATCTTCGGTGCTGTGTCCCATTATCGACGTAATTTTCTCGGCGAGTTTTACAAAGTATTGATGGTTGGTCAATCTTGCCGTCAGTGCGCCGTCCGGCGACTCGGCTCCTTCGGTCTCCCCCTCCGAGGAGTAGACGTACATGAGGTCGATATCGGAGCTGAAGTTGAGTTCCCGGCCGCCGAGCTTGCCCATGGCAATGACGACGAATCCCGCCGTGACGACTGATCCATCTTCACGTACGGCGATCGGCCTCCCGTACTTCTTCCGAAGGTTCGAATCGGCCCACTCATACGCTCTCTGTAGGCATACCTCCGCAAGGTCCGACAACTCATCGACGGTTTCCTGAAAATCCGCCTTACCGAGCAGATCGCGCAGACCGATTCTGAGCATTTCCTGCTTTCGAAAACCGCGTAGAATTCCGTAAAAATCCTTATCGTTTCGAACATTACCCGCCGTGACGGTCAGCCGATCGGAAAGGGTTTTCTTGCCCGCGGGTTTGGCAAGATAGGCAGGGTCGGAGAGAAGCGGAAGGACCCGGTCAGCGGCCGCAATAACAAAAGACGACAGAAAACGGCTGGCCCCGCACAGTGTCAGAACAGAAAGAAGAATATCGGGCCTTGCGCGACAGTTCGATGCAAAAGCCGCGACATTGCTCAGGGCCCCTACGAACCGTTCCAGATTGTTGAGCGCCATATCAGGGTCTGCAACGCGCGAAAGATCGGCGAGAAGAAAAGGCATGAGCACGGACGCATCGCTGCCAAGCCGCCCTTCGATCAGTTTCAGGTTCGCGATCGCCTGAGCACAATCCCCTATTCCGCAGCCTGCAAGCTGTTCTTTCGTTGGCATTAAATAATTGTCAAATGACATTTTTTATATTATACTGTTCCGCATTGGGATATACAAGCCTCCAGCAAGCCGGGAAAACAAAATAACAACACTCATGATAGAACTTCGCGATAATCAGGGCTGTTACGTATGCGGTACGGACAATCCGTCGGGCCTTGGCGTCGAATTCCAGATCCAAAGGGATACGAAATCCATTCGCGCCCGGTTCACGCCGTCCAAAGCACACCAGGGATATGAAGGAATCGTTCACGGGGGCATCCTTGCCGCGCTGCTCGACGAGGCAATGGTCAAGCTTGCCTTCAGCCTCGGGATTCCCGCGGTCAGTGCCGAGATCACGGTGAAGTTCAAGTCGCCGGCCTCACCGGGCGAAGAACTTATCGTCACGGGCAGGCTCCTCAATGAAACACGCCGGCTGGTTCAGGCGGAGGCAAAGATAAAAAAAGGTCCCGTCGTCGTGGCGGAATCAACGGGCAAACTTCTCCGGATATGATCTGTATGGCCGAGGGCGGGATTTCTACGTTTGCTTCCAACGTCCACTCCTGATTTCTGACTCCTGACTTTTGATTTCTTGCTTTTGTATTTTGAACTCTTATGTCATATTCTCGCAAACACATCATTGATGCATTGAAAGCGAAGATCGGCAAGCCCATGCTGCTCCGGGAACTGATGAGGCAGCTTAGACTCAAACCCGAAGACCGCTCCGAGCTGAAACATATACTGACCGAGCTTATTCTGACCGGCGAAATAATCAAGACCCGCGGCAACCGCTACGGGCTGCCGGAGAAGATGGACCTCGAAACCGGAACCTTTCAGGCCCATTCCGACGGTTACGGGTTCGTGATCCCCGAGAAAAAGGGCGCGTCGGATGTTTATATTTCCGCGCGGAGCCGCCTCGACGCTATGGACGGCGACAAGGTCGTTGTACGGCTGTCAAAACCTGCCGGGAAGAAACGGGACACGGGCAGGCGCGAAGGTGTAATCATCCGTATCCTGGAGCGGGCACACACGAAGATTGTGGGCACCTATGAGACCTCCGAAGACCGTCCCGGTGTTTACGGATTCGTGACTCCGTCTGATCCGCGGATCATCCAGGACGTCATGATCAGCCCTGAAAACACAGCAGGCTCTCGGTCCGGGGACATCGTCTCGGCGGAGATCATCACCTACCCTGTGCGCGGCCGGCCGGCGGAAGGCAAGGTGGTCAAGCTCATCGGGAAAAAGGGGCAACCCGGTATCGAGTCGGAACTGATCATCGAGGAATATGAACTGCCGACGGCGTTTTCCCCGGCAGCGCTCCGGGAAGCTGCGGTCATCCCTCAACAGGTCACCGCGGCAATGCGCCGGGGCCGACGCGATCTCAGGGACCTGCCGACGGTGACCATTGACGGAGAAAAAGCCAGGGATTTCGACGATGCGCTCTCCATAGATAAGATCAGAAACGGCTATCGCCTCTGGGTCCATATAGCGGATGTGGCATACTACGTAAAAGAAGACACGATTATCGACCAGGAAGCGTACCAGCGCGGAACCAGCGTCTACCTGCCGGACCGGGCCATCCCCATGCTCCCGCCCGAACTGTCCAACGGCATCTGCAGCCTGAACCCCGACGTTGACCGGCTCGCCTTCACTGTGGAAATGGATTTTTCCGGGAATGGCGAAATTCTGAACTACGATATTTATGAGAGCGTGATCAAAAGCAGTGAGCGTATGACCTATACGGCGGTTCGGGAAATACTGGCAGACAGGGATCCTGCCCAGAGAAGGCGCTATGCAGGCCTTCTCGAGAAATTCGAACTTATGGACGAACTTATGGAGATACTTCGCTTGCGGAGGACCAGGCGGGGCAGCATTGACTTCGACCTGCCGGAGCCCGAAATCGTGCTCGACCTTCAAGGCCGAATGACCGATGTCATCAGAGCCGAGCGGAACAGGGCTCATCAGATCGTCGAAGAATTCATGATTGCGGCCAACGAGACTGTTGCAGGCCACATGGAAAAGATGGAGGCGCCCTTTATTTACCGCATCCACGAAGAGCCGGATGAGGAGAAAATACGGGATCTCACTGACTTTCTCGATACGCTCGACATCAAGTTGCACGTGGGGAAAAAGCTCAAGCCGTCCGTTCTTCAAAAGGCGGTGACACAGGCAAAAGGCGCGCCTGAGGAAGCGCTCGTCAATACGGTGGTGCTGCGGACCATGAAGCAGGCGCGATATTCTTCGGAGAATGTCGGTCACTTCGGTCTCGCGTCCCGGAGCTATACACATTTCACGTCGCCCATCCGGCGTTATCCCGACCTCGTGGTCCATAGGCTTTTGAAAGCCGCGGCGCATGGTCTTCTCAGGAACGTGCACTACGTCGATCGACTCTCCGAAACCCTGCCGGACACGGCCGACCACTGCTCGCTCCGGGAGCGCACGGCCATGGAAGCGGAACGGGACGTGATCTCCATGCTCAAGCTCCTGTTCATGAAGGACAAGCTGGGTGAAACATATGACGGCATTATCACCGGCGTTGCGCCCTTCGGCTTTTTCGTGCAGCTGAACGAGCTGTTCGTCGAGGGTCTCGTTCACATCTCCACTCTCACCGACGACTATTATCATTATGTCGACAAACAGCACTGTCTGCGCGGAGAGCGCCGCAAATGCGTCTTTCGCATCGGGGATAAAGTCAGGGTGCGCGTCGACAGAGTGGACAGGGAGCGGAAAAGAATCGACTTCTCGCTGTCGCAGGATTAACATGCTTCCGCCGTCCGCCTGGGCTGATCGGAAGTCTTGCTCAAACAGCCTGCGTCGTTCCCGTGAACTTCACAGTCCGTCCGGCGGCTTGTTTGAAACCGGCCACGCCCGGTCAACTCGTTCCTCTCTCCTTGAAATTTCCTGCCCGAACTGCTATTATTACATATCGATAGGCGGTTAAAAAGTCTTGTGCTCGGTATCCACTGGTAATGATCGGCAAGGTCATGCATCAAGCGCTGACGACAATATAAGCGTCGCAAGAATCCGAACAATGCAAATCTTATGATACGTTATGCATGAGCTGTCCATAGCAGAGAGCATACTCGATATAATAAAAAAACAGGTAAAGGATCGGGTCACAGCCGTCAGGCTGAGAATCGGAGAGCTGTCCGGTGTAGTTCCCGAAGCGCTGGAATTTTCTTTCCAGTCTGCCAGCATGGGCACGCTTGCGGAGGGAGCTGCCCTGGTTATCGAACGCGTTCCTCTGACGGCCCGGTGCGGAGACTGTGACGAGGTCTTCAAAATAAACGACTATTGTTTTGCCTGCGCCAAATGCGGCGGCGGCAATTTCAAGCTCATAACCGGCAGGGAGCTTCAGATTGAAGAGATCGAGGTCGCGGATACGTGATCGTCAGGCACATTCCCTGCGGGGAGAAGACGTCGATGAAAGTAAAACTCGTAAAGAACATACTCGAAGCGAATGACCGGATCGCCGACGAAAACCGACGGCTGTTCGAAAAACACAAGCTTTTCGTCATCAACGTCATGAGCGGGCCGGGCGCTGGAAAGACCACGCTTCTCGGCGCGACGATTAACGCCTTGAAGAGCAGGATCAAGATTTCCGTGATCGAAGGCGACATTGCAACTACACGGGACGCCGAAAAGATCGCGGAAACGGGCGTGCCCGTGGTCCAGATAAACACGCACGGAGCCTGCCACCTCGATGCCAATATGATCAGCGAGGCGCTGAAGGACCTTTCGCTGGACGGTGGGGGGCTGCTTATCATAGAAAACGTTGGCAATCTCGTGTGCCCGGCGGAATTCAAGGTCGGTGAAGACGCCAAAGTGATGCTCCTTTCAACGACGGAGGGAGACGACAAGCCGCTCAAGTATCCGCTCATGTTCAGTGAATCGTCGCTGTTATTGATCAGCAAGATAGATCTTCTTCCGTACACGAACTTCGATGTCGAAAAAGTGAAAAAAGACGCGCGCAGCATCAATCCGGACCTCGAAATACTCGATGTGTCGGCACGGACCGGCGAAGGCATGGACAGATGGTATGACTGGATCGTCAAACGGCTCGCGGTATAGGGTCACCATCAGGGGCACGGTCCAAGGGGTGGGGTTCAGGCCCTTTGTGTACAATCTCGCCTGTTCGCTCGGGATCAAGGGGTTTGTGACCAATACGTCCGCAGGCGTCGTCATTGAGGCGGAGGGAAAGAACGCATCCCTGTTTATCGAAAAGATCAAGACAGAGGCCCCGCCGCTTTCCGACATCGCCTCGATCGATGTCACCATTATTCCTCCTGCCCGTTTCAAATCTTTTGAAATAAAGAAAAGTGAGTCAACGGGCACGGAGTTGACCTTCATCCCGCCTGACACAGCCCTATGCGAAAACTGCAGAACAGAGCTGTATGACCCCAGCGACCGTCATTATCACTATCCGTTTACCAACTGCACGAACTGCGGGCCAAGATACAGCATAACGAAAACCATCCCCTATGATAGAAAAAACACCACTATGGCTGCGTTCCGCATGTGCGCAGACTGCGAACGGGAATATCACGACCCGCGCGACCGCAGGTTCCACGCCCAGCCGAACGCCTGCCCCCGATGCGGACCGGAATTAAAACTCATAATTCAAAATTCAATATTTAAAATCAACAAAGAAGAAAAACAGATCGAAACAACCATACGATTATTAAAGATGGGGGCTGTTGTCGCCGTAAAAGGCATCGGCGGTTTCCATATAGCCTGCGATGCAAAAAACAATGACGTCGTTCGGAAGCTCCGGGACAGGAAGAAAAGAAAAGGAAAGCCCTTTGCGATCATGTGCCCGGACATCGAGACAGCCACCCGGTTCGGGCAACTCGACGAGGTCTCGAAGGCGCTTCTGCTGTCGCCCGAATCCCCTGCTCTGCTGCTCCGGAAAAAGGACAACGCCGGACTTGCGGAATCCGTGGCGCCGGACAACCCCTATGTGGGCATCATGCTGCCCTACTCGCCGCTGCACCACCTGCTTTTCTTTTATCCCGGAGGAAAACGGCCGAACTTCGATGCCCTTGTTATGACGAGCGGAAACATCTCGGAAGAGCCGATCATACGGGATAACGACGAAGCACTGCAGAAACTCGGTCCTGTCTGCGACGCCTTTCTGATTCATAACCGTGATATTCAAACACGGGTGGATGACTCGGTAGTAAACGTTATCACGGGGAAACCGTCCGTCATCCGGCGTTCCAGGGGATATGCGCCCCATCCGCTGAGGCTACCCTTCGCGGTACCCCCGCTCCTTGCCTGCGGCGCCGAACTCAAAAGTACATTCACTCTTGCAAAAGACGGGGCGGCCATCGTGAGCCAGCACCTGGGTGACATGGACAACTATGAAACTCTCAATCTTTTCGAAGAGACGCTTTCAAATCTCAAAGTCGTGTTCAATATAGAGCCCGAATTTGTTTTCTACGATCTGCACCCGGATTACGGCATTACGAAATGGGCAAAGCAAACACAGAAGAAGGGATTCGCTATTCAACACCATGAAGCGCACATTGCGTCATGTATGGCCGAAAACGGCGTTGAAGGCGCCGCCATCGGCGTAGCGCTCGACGGCACGGGATATGGAAGAGACGGAAACATATGGGGTGGTGAGATATTTGCCGGCAGCCTTGACGGCTTTTCGAGGAAGGCGCACTTCAGGTATGTCCCGATGCCTGGAGGGGAGATGGCGATAAAGCATCCGTGGCGAATGGCCGTCAGCGCTCTGATGTCTTCCTCAAAGGACAACATTGCTTACATAATGGAACGATGGGGGAAACTCGGCGCCGACGCGGTTTTGAACATCATGGAAAAGGGCATCAACTCTCCCCTCACCTCGAGCTGCGGAAGGCTGTTCGATGCGGCGGCGTCCGTCATCGGAGGCTTCGATCATGCATCGTTCGAAGCGGAAGCCGCGATCGGGCTCGAATCGCTTGCGGTAAATCGGTTGCAAGGGACCTGTGCTTACGATATAATCAGTGAAAACGGCATGGTGATCATCGATGTCGTAAATGCGCTCAGCGAGATCATCGAGGACGTGAAGAAAAAAGGAGATAAGCAGAGAGCGGCATCGCTGTTTCATAATACTATTGTGGCCGCTGTTGCCGATGCGGTCACAAAAATTGCATCATCTGAAGAACTTAACATGGTTTGTTTGAGCGGCGGCGCGTTCCAGAACAAAATCTTTACCGAGATGCTCCTGGGGAGACTGGCAGAAGCCGGTTTGAAGGTGTTTACACACAAGAAAGTGCCGACGAACGACGGCGGGATATCATTCGGGCAGGCGGCGCTCGGCGGATGGAGGGTAAAATGTGCGTAGCAATCCCCTGCAAGGTCATAAGTACCGATGGGCTCAAGGCAGTTGTTGATGCCGGAGGCGCCCGGAAGGAAGTGAGCGCCCTGCTCCTCGACCGCATTTCCGTCGGCGATTACGTCCTTGTCCACGCCGGCTTCGCGATACAGAAAATAGAGAAAGAGTACGCCGAGGAGACCATCAGGACGTTCAACGAGACCGTGGCACTCCTTGCAGACTATGACCGTTCCGAGCTCTTTTATGAAAGCGGCGAGTGAAAACGATGAACACCCTAAACCCACAGAAACTCGTACAGGACATACATGAGCTCCTTCCCCATCCCATGAGGATCATGGAGGTCTGCGGCACCCATACGGTGAGCATATTCAAAAGCGGCATAAAATCGCTGTTGCCGCCGTCCCTTATGCTCATCAGCGGCCCCGGCTGCCCTGTCTGCGTGACCGCCATAGAAGACGTCGACCGGGCCATCGCTCTTGCACGTATAGAGGGCGTAATCCTTGCCACCTTCGGTGACATGATGAGAGTGCCCGGATCTACGTCGTCCCTTCTCATGGAGCGCGCCAAAGGCAGAGACATCCGTGTCGTGTATTCGCCGCTCGATACCGTGACCATGGCAGAGGAAAATCCTGCAAAAAAAGTTGTTTTTTTTGCAACAGGATTTGAAACCACTTCCCCCTCTGTTGCGGTTCTTGCCGGAGAGGCGATGAAGCGCGACAATCTTTTCATCTATTCTGTACACAAGGTAATCCCTCCGGCCCTCACCGCTCTGATCGAAGATGTCGAGGTCAAAGTGGATGCCTTTCTCATGCCCGGCCATGTCAGCGCAATCCTGGGCACGACACCGTATTTGTTCGTCGCCGAAAAGTATAAAAAACCGTGCGTCGTGGCCGGGTTCGAGCCGGGAGACATCCTCGAATCGATCTTCATGATCGTGAAACAGGCGGTTGAAAAAAAGGCTGAAGTGGAAATTCAGTACAAGCGTGCGGTCACGCCAAAAGGAAATCCAAAGGCAGTTGCCCTGCTCCGGGAGGTTTTTGAGCCGGTTGACTCCCGGTGGAGGGGGATCGGCGTCATACCGGACAGCGGACTTAGGTTCAGAAAAGGCTTTGAAAAGATCGACGCGTCAAAAGCATTCGACATCGCCGTAACGCCGTCTCCGGAACCCAGAGGATGCTCGTGCGGCGAAGTGCTTCGCGGCATCAAAGTGCCGCCCGAATGCAGGCTCTTCGGCAATGTATGCACCCCCGAACACCCTTACGGCGCTTGCATGGTTTCGAGCGAAGGAAGCTGCGCAGCCTATTATAAGTACAGTCGTTAGTGAAGCGGCGAGCCGGCCTACACTATCCACAATTTCTTTTCCCCTCTGCCCATCGATTGCATCAAAAATTTGTCCTGTCGTTGTTCCTTATATTATGACCCTTTTTTCCCCTAACTCTGGCAACGTAATATCCAAAATTTAGGATTTTTAAAAAAACGCAATAAATCAATATGTTACGAGATGACAAGAATGTATACTTTAATATTAGGAAAATACTTGACATTTTTTGCAAAATAAAGTATGCTTTTACTAAAAATAAAATTTTGCATAAACAAATTAAAAAAGTCAATGAAGAAAGGCTTTGCATCCGTGCATAATGAGCTGTCGACATATACCTCACCGAGAACAAAAAGAAGGTTTTGCATGAATAAACAATATACGGCGATAACGATTACCGTTGTGGTGGCAGTTCTTGTCACTGTGACCGTTTCCTTTGCCGGACAAATCCAACCAACGGTGAACGTGACAGGGACGCTGAACGGAGTGTGTAAGGCTGGGGCCGCCGGCAGTTTGGCGTTCACGATCGACCCTTCCCTCGCCGGGCCCGTATCGGCGACCATAACGGATGCCACGGTCTTTTGCTCGAATGGAACACCGTTTACCATAACGGCGGTAAGTAACAACTATGGCGGCAGTGCATCGAGTTGTGCGAGTTCCGGCGGCGGGATCACCGGCACTCTGAAAGATGCAAGCAATAATACGATGAACTACACCTTCACGTGTGGCGTGAACGGCACCACTGGCAACACCGGCACGGGCCAGGGCTTCGGAAGCGGGAAAGCGATAGCACTCGGTCTTGCCGGATCCATTTCGGCGGCAAGCTATCAGAACGCTCCGGCTGGTACGACATACGCGGATACCATAACGCTCACGATTACGTATTAATCATGTCGAGATGGCAAAAGGAGGTGAAGCCATAGCTACAAATTTGTAAAAGGCTTTTTGGGAGACATACAAAAGTAGCATATGCTTAAATCATTTATTGTTGTGGGCGAATCTAAACAGTTCATGTTAACAGGCTAAAAAACAATGTCTTCACGGGGCCGCAGACCCCGGCAGGCGAAAAAGGAGGATATCATGAAAAAGGTTCTATTCGTAGCGGCAGTAACGGTGGTCGTTCTTGCCATGGCGGGCGGAGCATTTGCGGCACAGGCAACACAGCAAAACGTCACAATTAATGCCACAGTGAAAGCCTCATGCGGCACATTCGGTGGAGGTCCGTTATCTCTTTCCATTGACCCGGCAACGGGCAGTGAAGTGGACTCTACCGGCACGAATGTTACGGTGCAATGCACAAAGAGCACGCCATTTACTATGACTGCTGCAAGCGCAGGCGCGGGCGGTGCAGCATCCGCAACGAGCCCGCTCAACGGGCAGCTTACAGCTGGCGGTCTCAACAACATACCTTATTCGTTATACTTTACAACTGGCTTTACAGGCGCAGGCTTCGGGGCTGCTACCCCTCAAACGCTCATAACTGCCGCAGGCAGCTCAAGCAGCCAGACCGGAGCCGTTGTTATTCAAACGGATGCACAGGCCGCACAAGCCGGCACATATAGTGACACCGTTACACTGACCATCTCGTACTAGGGCGATGCCAAAAATTGAACGCAGCCCTCTGTACAGATGCCACAACCTGTCTGCAGGGGGCTGCACTTATCGTCATGGTCTTTAGTGCATGAAGGTGAATATGTATTTACCAGGCGTTTGCAAATATCTCTTTTCGTTGTTTTTATTCCTCATCATAACCGGGACGGCAGGCACGGCTGGCGCCAACTCTAAAATTATTACGCCGGCCAGTTGCCCTGCTGTCTTGACACAAGGTTCGACGGGCGTATCCTATACGTACACATTTACGGGAAACGGGGGAACAACGTGGGCCGTAACAGCAGGAAGCCTCCCACCGGGCCTCACGCTAAATACAACGACCGGCGTTCTGTCCGGAACGCCGACTGTCGCAGGCACGTATACCTTTACAATACAATTAAACGCAACCGGAGGAACCTCCGCATCGTGCTCCTGCACACTGGTCATCGCAGGATGCTCTTTTGTCAACGGTATAAGCAGCGGCAGCATATCGTTCGGCAGTATCGACCCTTCCCTTACAGGCACCGTTTACGGGAATGTAAATCAACAGGTTTCCTTCATTTGTCCGCCGAACGGCACATCATACACCATTGCCGTGAATCCCTCAAGCGGGTGGTCGCTGACATCGGGATCAAATTCCATGCAATATACCCTGGGTGTTGCTCCGGGCGGCACCTACAGTGGTACCACGGTCAACGTGCTGATCCCGTCCGGAGCCGGCACCAGCTCGATGGCCCCGGCGAGTTTTCAAACTATGCCTGCAGGTACCTACACGAATACGGGGGCTGTTCAAATTACCGTTTCCTGGACTGGAGGGTCAATCGTTGCCACACTGCCGGCTGGCAGTGTCAGCGGCACCGTGATAAATACCTGCAGCGTAACCACGCCGGGCACATTGACCTTCAACATCGACCCGTCGGTTACAGGCACGACGAGCGCGACCATCTCGCCGGACATGCAGCTCAATTGCACAAAGGGTGATAGCGTCACTATCAGCGCTTCAAGCCAGAACGCCGGCGCTGCTCCGAAGCTGAATTGCATGTCCCCCGCCACCTGCGGCAGCTTTCAGATACCTTATACCTTTAAAATCCTTAACAGCAACGCCTGGCCTGTCAGTGTGCCGCCGGCGTTACTCACGGGTTTCGGCGGGGCAGGCGTCTCGTTGGGTATCAGCGGATCGGTCGACAGTACGGATTATGCGGATGCACCCATAGGAAGTTACGGAGATACTGAGACGTTGACCATTTCGTACTGAGCTGGACTTCATCGGATACGGGGGAAAGCTATGATCAATAATTCGAAAATCACGTTAAAATCTTGCACAGTCTTTTTGGCTGCCATAAATGTCTTTTTCATTCTCTTGACGCCTGTTCAGAGCATTTCCGCGAACTTCAACGTTACCCCGACATCGTTGAATCTGGATAAAAACGCACGAAGCGGCGTCTTTTCCGTGATCAACAGCGGAAGCGATAAGTTGAACGTTCAGATCTCGGTGAAGGAATGGGGTCAGGACGCGGACGGCAAGGATGTGTATGCCGATACGAAGGATGTCGTCTTTTTCCCGAAGATCATGACTGTCGAGCCGAATGAACAGCGGGCGATTAGAATCGGCATCAAAAGTCCGCCTTCACCCGTGGAAAAGACCTACCGGTTGTTTGTTGAAGAAATCCCCTCGCCGAACAAAGCCCCGGCGGCTCCAGGCTCCGGGAAATTGACCGCAGGGCTCACTATAGCCTTTCGCTATTCGACCCCGGTCTTCGTAAAGCCTGTTCGGCCGCAGGAGAGCGGAGTCGTTGAAAGAGTCGACATGTCAAAAAGAGTATCCAAGGCAATTATCAGAAATACCGGCAATGTCCATATCAAGGTGCTCTCCGTCACGTTTAAGGGACTTGCCGCGGATGGACAGGAGCTGTTCTCCACGGACGTGGCGGGCTGGTATATCCTGCACGGCTTGTCGCGTTCTTACGAAGTGAACGTCCCAAAGGAAGCCTGTGGAAGGCTGGCGATGATCAAGGTGAGCGCCCAGTCGGAGCATTTAACCCTCAACGGGGCCCTGAATGTCAAGAAGTCGATGTGTTCACAATAATGCACCATTATTCATGCGCCCTTCTCTAAGTATTCGATCAAGGGAGGTTAAATTTTTTTTTGCCTTCGCCTTGATGGCCCTTTTTTCAATTTCTTGTGCGTCCCTCTCATGGGCGGAAGCAGCGCTCGCCGTACCGGCCTCTTCACCGCAGGCTGTTTCCGGTCAGGCTCCGCGGGAGATCGCGGCACATTTCCCTCAATTCTCTAAAGCAACCACGCAATTGGTGGTCAGCATTTTCGTCAACACAGAGCCTAAGGGAGATTTTTTTCTGGAAATCGACGATGAGGGTGCTCTGTTCATCAAAGTGGAAGACCTCGTCGCCCTGAAGCTCGGGTTCGCCCAAGATCGTATCATACTTATAGGTGACGAGAAGTATGTCCCCCTGAGCGCTCTTAACGATGCACGGTCCACCTTCGACGAAAAGAAGCTCACGCTCTCCATATTGGGAAAAACTACCGAGCGGAAGACGACCGAGATAGCACTCTACCCTCTCCAGGAGAAGCCCCGCAACGTCTATTATCCACGAGAAACGAGCGCCTTTCTCAACTACGGATTTGCGTATACCTATACCGACCCGAACGGGTTCCAATCCTTCACGGCCACGAACAAGGCCGGCGTGCGGTCCGGAGACGTTTTCTTTGTCTCCGATTCCCTGTATACGAAAACGGAGACCGGAGAAAATTTCGTTCGTCTTCTGAGCAGCGCCACCTATGAGCGGCGGGGCGACCTGCAGTGGCTTGTACTGGGAGACGAGTTTGCGAATTCCGGGGACCTGGGGAGCACGATCAACATAGGAGGGATCGGTTTTTCGAAAGTTTACAGACTGGACCCCTATTTTATTACCCAACCGATCTTCAACCTCAGGGGGACCGCAGCATTGCCGTCTCAGGCCGATATTTACATGGACGGCGTCCTGGTGAGCAAACAAGGGATTGCGCCAGGCTCCTTCGACCTGAACAACATCTATTCCGTCGCCGGAGCCCATACAGTGGATGTGGTGCTCAAGGACCCCTTTGGCAATGAGCAGAGAATATCCTATCCACTGTATTTCAGCGCGCAATTGCTTCGTGAGGGGCTCCATGAGTACAGTTATAATGCAGGTTTTCTGAGGAAAAACTACGGGTACAAAAGCGATGATTACGGCAAAGCTGTTTTTTCCGCGTTCCATCGCTACGGCGTATCGAGCTCTTTCAACATCGGTGCACGCGCCGAAGGCGCTGACGGCGTCTTCAACGGAGGCATCTCCATGGCATTTCTGGTCCCCCGAGCCGGGGCATTTGCCCTCTCCCTTGCCGAAAGCAACGCAAATGGCAAACCGGGGTCTGCGGTCTCTTTCCAACACTCTTATCAGTTCGGCAACTTCAGCACCAACCTCCTGGTTCGAGGATTTACCAAGGACTACGCAACCGTCGCGACTGCTCTCGCCTCCGCTCTGACCGCGACGACGCAGACGACGAGGTATGAGTTGAGCGCGAGCGTGGGATATTCACTTTCCTCGCTGGGAGGTTTCTCTCTCGGTTATTCGGAAAACGGCACGTACAGCGGGGTATATACCCGCGTTACTACCGCGTCCTATTCAAAGGGACTCTCAAAATCGACGAGCCTCTTCGTGACCGCTTCAGCCACACGGGTGGCAGATACCACATACGCCCTTTTTGTGGGGTTCAATTTCAACCTTGCGCCGAATCTTCACGCAGTGACGCAGTACAACAAAACGGCAGGCACCGATACGGAGACAGTGCAAATACAAAAAGATACTCCCGTGGGAGAGGGACTGGGTTATCGTGTCTCTCTGAGTAGAGCCGACAGCGCGACTACTTCCGTCGGCTCCTTCAATCCTTTCCTGCAGTATAACGCCAGGTACGGCTCCTATTCACTGGATTCAATCCTGCAGAACGCCCGCGGCGATACTACCGCGTCCTGCACCTTGTCGGCCGCCGGGTCTATAGTCTATGCAGGAGGTTTTTACGGGCTCTCGCGGCCGGTAAACGATAGCTTCGGAATCGTTATGGTAGACAGGCTGCCGAATGTGACGGTACTCAATAACGGGCAGGAGATCGGTAAGACAGACTCTTCAGGCGCCATGGTGATTCCGACACTCACATCCTATAATCAAAACGAAGTCACGCTGGACCTGAAAAATACGCCTATGGATTACAGCATATCGGGTGTAAACGTAAAAATCTCTCCTTCTCTGTGGAGCGGTTCCTGCGTATCTTTTGAAGCGCAAAAAGTGCAGGCGGTGACCGGGACTATATTTGCGAAAGTCGCCGATAAAAAGATCCCCCTGGAGTTCGTCGACATATCAATGAAAGTCGGAGAGAGGGAAGTGACGTTTCCCACGGGCAAGGGCGGGGAATTTTATGTGGAAAATGCTCTGCCCCAAGACTCCAAGGCCGATTCAAAGGACAAGCTGACCTGCCGCGCAATCGCCGAGCGGAGAAAGACGGGAGGCAACGTGATCAAGCCGGGCACTTATCCTGCCTCTGTAGACTTCGAAGGCGGAAAGTGCACATTCTTAATCACTTTCCCGGACACTAAAGATGTCATAGCCGATCTTGGGGAAGTTCAGTGCATGGTAAAAGAGACCGAGCAACCGAAGACCCCGGTTGTGGCGATGCCAACTGCCCGACATTGAGCGTGCCTCCCAAAAAACAAGAAAGACACGCTCTTATTTCCGAGGACGATCCGCCTTATTCATATGCTGTGAGGCTGCGCTGTGTCCAGAAAGGCGCTCGATGACAAAAAGGCGCTTCGAACTCGTGCGGTACCTGAAGAAAAACGCGGCCAGCGCCGTGGAATTAGAAGGACATGGTGACCGGCATGGCAGCAACGAAGCTGCAAGCGGGCTCGGCATGAGAATGGCTTTCGCAGGTAAAAGATTACCTTATTTCATCCGGCGTAGCGCCCGGCCGCATCAAAAAAGCCAAAAGCCTCGTAGGAGACCGGGTTTCCCGATCTCTTCGCCTTTTCGCCCAGCCGGAAACATATATAGTTGGCCGTTTATGGTCTCTGCAAGCCCCGTGTAAACGAACTCAGCATATCCTCGGAAGCTGCTCGCCCGAGAGCATGTCGATGATTCTTGTCCCGCCGATAGAAGTCTTCAGGAGAACTTTTCCTTCCGGATTTTCCCTGACATCTCCGATAATCGCCGCGCCTTTTCCGTGTGTATTCTTTTGCATGGCATTCACAACATCTCCTGCGTTTTCGGCAGCTACAAAAGCCAGCAGGATTCCTTCATTTGCGACATACAAAGGGTCAAACCCGAGGAGTCCGCATGCGGCCTCGACGCCCTTTTGAACAGACAACTTGTTTTCGAAGATCTCGATACACACCTTCGAAGCGGAGGCTATTTCTTTCAAGGTGGTTGCGACGCCGCCCCTCGTGGGATCTCTCATGGCATGAATGTTTTTTGTCACGGACAGCATATCGGCCGTCAGTTGGTTGAGCGCAGCCGTGTCGCTCTTGATCGGCGGAGTGAGCTTTATTCCATTCCTTTCGGCGATGACCGCAATGCCGTGGTTTCCGATCGGCCCGCTGATGATGACTTTGTCGCCTGGACGTACGAGAGAGCCGGAAAGGTTGACACCCTCTTCAATGACCCCGATACCCGATGTATTGATGAAAATCTCGTCAGCCTTTCCCCTGTTCACAACCTTCGTATCTCCGGTCACGATCTGCACGCCGGCGTACTTCGCCGCCTGTTGAATGGACGCAAGAATGCGGTTGAATTTTTCCAGCTCGAGCCCTTCTTCAAGAATAAAACCGAGCGAAATATAGAGCGGTTGTGCCCCCATGACGGCGAGGTCGTTTACCGTGCCGTTCACGGCAAGATCTCCGATGTTTCCTCCGGGGAAAAAAATCGGATTGACCACATAGGAATCCGTCGAATAGGCAATGGTCCCACCTTTCAGGTTCAGCACTGCGGCGTCGTCGTACCGGCTTTGCTGATTTCTGAGGCCGGACGCGATGGTTTTCTCTATCAAATCATGCATCAGAATGCCACCGCTGCCATGCCCGAGAAGTATCCGGTCTATACGTGAATCGTCTGTCATTCTTAATCGAGCTACCTCCCTCAGGGGAAAATTTTTTCTGGACTAGATGTGTATCGTGGCTTCACGGTCCTGCTCCGTAAGACCCATGCTGTAGGCGGCGACCTTTTGAGGGACTGCTGCATCATACATCCGCGCATAGGGGTCCGCAATCAAAAGTTCCAACGCACGTGCGACGTCGGCTCTGTCGTCGAGTCCTATGTTTTTCAGGTGAATCCCTTCCCTATCTACGGTAAAATGTCTGAATGCGCACGGATAGGTAACAATCGCAGGGTCGGCGACATAGGTGATCCTCCCTGCAGTCTCCACCCGCGATGCGTGGTGGTGACCCGAAATCACCAACCTGACGTTCTTATAATGTTCAAGGATTTCCCGTACCTTCTCGTGGTTTTTGACCATCCACAATGACCACCCAGGGGCCAGATCCTGGGGCGTCGTAGGCAGCAAAAGTTGGTGCGTAGCGACGATGATAAGTTTTTTCGATTTATTTTCCTTCAATTCCTTTTCCAGCCACTTGAGGCTTTGGGGACTCGCTTCACCGTACGACTGCCCGTCAACGGTGACATCGAAACCGATGAACCGCACCCCCGGAACGGGATCGAAGGCCCAGGAAGAACGGCCCGGTCTTAACCCTCTGCCCCTCCAGGCGTTAAGATAATCTTCACGGCTGAGTTTGGACACACCGGGATTCGGCGAGACCTCCGTGTCCCCAAGCAGAATATAATAGGGCACGTTAAGATGAACCGTCCATCGCTGGAATACGAATAGAGAATCCTTATCATTCGGGCCGAAGTGGATCTGATCACCGCCGAAGAATATAAAGTCCAGCTTAGGCAGTCTACCTATCTGCCGAAGAGCGTCGATGAACAAAGGAATGCTTTTCCCCCTGTGCTCCCACGTGCTCTCTCCCTGGACATCAAGATGAAGGTCCGTGATATGGGCGAAGCTGAATTTTTTAAAGTTAAATGCTTCTGCGAACGGGACGAAGAGCTCGCTTCCGGAGATCACGCCAGTGAGTGCGATGCCTGCCGAAGCCATGCCTTTTAAAAATTTACGTCTATCCATCCGCATCTTTATGTTCTCTATACCATAATCCAATCCGTCCATAACATTTTACCGGATATATCCTTTTTCAGCCTATAGTATTATTATAGCAAAAGTATGATATCCAAGTAGTGATAAATAGGCTCAATAGATGTAAGACGCGGAAAAAAAGAGAATAAATCGTCAGAGATGCGGCAACTTGACGCAAATTTACAAATTACCCCTGCAGCGTGAGTTTGCCTTCGGCCATCCGGAATATCCTGTCCGCGCGAATTGCGAGTTTTTCGTTGTGAGTCACGATAATGAACGTTGTACCTTTTCTTCTGTTCAAGTCTTTTATGAGGTCATGGACAGCTTCCGCTGTATGAGAATCGAGATTCCCCGTCGGCTCGTCTGCGAGAACGACGTCGGGATTAAGAACCAGTGCGCGTGCCACAGCCACACGTTGCTGCTCCCCACCCGAGAGTTCTCCAGGTCGGTGATGAAGCCGGGCGCCGAGGCCCACTTCCTTCAATATTGCAGCAGCCAGCGTGGCAGCCTGTTCCCTCTCCATTCTGCGTATCAGCGCCGGCAGCATGACGTTTTCGAGGGCAGAAAACTCCGGGAGTAGATGGTGGAATTGAAACACAAAGCCCACGTGTTCGTTGCGGAACTGCGCAATTCTGCCGTTATCCAGCCCGAAAACGTCCAGGCCGTTGTAAAAAACCGTACCCGATGAAGGCCGTTCCAGACCTCCGAGAAGGTGAAGGAGCGTGCTCTTCCCAACGCCCGATGCGCCTACTATGGCAAGCATCTCGCCCTTTTCGATGTCAAGGTCGATGCCATTAATCACGTGGAGGGCCTCGGGGCCGCTCAGGAAGGTTCTATGAAGCTGCTTTATACGAATAAGAGGCTGCGTTATTTTTTTTCTCCCGGTTTGACGTCTTCTTTCAATTTCTTGACGGTTTTTTCTACGGTAGTGGCCCCTTTTTCAATTTTTCCTTTGATTTCCTCGGTCTTCGTACCCGCTGATTTCAACAGTTTGCCACCGCCCAACAAGGCAAATGCCACTACTGCAAGCGCAAGCAATACCAATATCAAGACAAACCTTTTAAACCCGCCCTTCTGCGCCATGGGTTCCTCCTGTTAGAAAATTCAGATTTATAATATCCGTCATTCATACCTCAGCACTTCCACGGGGTCCTGTTTTGCGGCCTGCCATGAAGGGTACAGCGTGGCAACGAAGCTGATGCCCAGTGCCATAAGCGATATAAACAGAACATCGAATATCGTTATCGAAAGCGGCAGATGGCTCACCTGGTAAACGTCCCTCGGGAGGGAAATTACCTGGGTCCTCGTTATGACAGCAACTGCGCCATATCCGATCGCCGCCCCGAGAGCCGTGCCCACTAATCCGATGATGACTCCGCCAAACATGAATATCTTCATGATGCTTCCCGAGGGCGCTCCCATGGATTTCATGATGGCGATCTCCCTGTTTTTTTCCATGACGATCATCGTCAGCGTACCGATGATATTGAACGATGCCACGATGATAATGACGATAAGAATAAGCGACATGCCGATTTTTTCAAGCTTGAGCGCAGAAAAGAAATTTTTGTTCATCTCCATCCAGTTCCTCGTGTAAAACGGGAACCCGATCGCCGATTGTATGGATTCAGCGATTTTTGCAGCATTATAAACATCGTCCACGCGGACCTGAATGCCGCTCACGCGGCCGGGCATATCGAAAAACTTTTGCGCCGCCGGCAGCGAAATGTAAGTAAAACTCGTATTGTAATCGTACATCCCCGCGTCGAATATGCCTACGACTTCGAATTTTCTCATTTTGGGCACTATGCCCATAGGCGTTTCCTCTCCAAGCGGGTTCACCATAGTGACCGTATCACCGATAATGATGCCGAATTTCTTCGCGAGATCCGTGCCGACAACGATACCGGGAAGGTTCCTGCTGGTACCCTCAAGGTCCAGGAGCGACCCTTCAACCATATTCTTTTGTAGGTCCGTTACCCGACCTTCGTTCCTCGGGTCGATGCCGCGAACGACCACACCCTGGACGCGGTCCCTTGTCGTGAGCATCGCCTGGTTCATGATGAAGGGCGTAGTGGCCACGACGTGATCAACTTTCTCGACTTTTTCCTGCAGGACTTTCTCGTCCTTAAGACCCGAGCCCGTATATTCCATCACCATAATGTGGGGGATGGCCGAGAGTATCTTGTCGCGAAAGTAACCCTGGAAACCGGTCATCACGGCAAGCGTGATGATAGAGGTCGCCACCCCGATAACCACGCCTGCAATAGAGATAAAAGTGTTGAGCGATACCGTACCGTAGCGTTTCTTGGTCTTCAGATATCGCAGGCCGACAAAAATTTCGTATGGGGTTTTCATATTCTAAAGTACACCGTGTACTGCATTATGATACATGATGCAGCATAAAAAATCTATATCCTGGACATCTGGCATCCATGCACAGTGCTTCATATTTTCTCTTTTTTCATCTGCGGGAACAAAATCACGTCCCTGATCGAACTCGATCCGGTGAGCAGCATCACCAGCCTGTCGATACCGATGCCTTCGCCTGCTGCAGGAGGCATCCCGTATTCAAGGGCGCGGATGAAATCCTCGTCCATCTGATGCGCTTCTTCGTCCCCGGCCTCGCGTTCCGACACCTGTTTGAGAAACCGCTCTTTCTGGTCCACCGGGTCGTTCAGTTCCGAGAACGCGTTCGCAAGCTCCCTCCCAACCACAAAAAGTTCGAATCGCTCGACGAAATTCGGGTCATCCTCGCGCTTTTTCGAGAGCGGAGATATGTCCGTGGGATAATCTGTGATAAACGTGGGCTGGATGAGTTTCGGCTCGACAAGCGCCTCGAATATCTCGTTCAAAAGCTTCCCGAGCGGCTCGCCGCCCTTCAGGACGGCGCCGAGTTTTTTGGCATGCTCACGAGCCCTGTCCGCATCAGTCAGTACTTCCGACGGTACGCCGGCTTCGCGAAGTGAATCCGTGAATGTAAGCCTTCTCCACGGCGGCGCAAGGCTTATTTTATGACCTTCATATTCAACTTCGGTCGTGCCGAGTACCTCTTCGGCCACGCTACTGATCATCTGCTCGGTCATGTCCATGAGATCGCGGTAGTCGGCGTAGGCCGTGTAAAATTCCAGCATCGTGAACTCGGGGTTGTGTCGGGTTGATATGCCTTCGTTCCTGAAGTTCCGGTTGATCTCGTAAACGCGCTCAAACCCTCCGACAAGAAGCCTTTTGAGATAGAGTTCGGGCGCGATACGGAGATAAAGGTCCATGTCGAGCGCATTGTGATGCGTTTTGAACGGTTTTGCTGTGGCGCCGCCCGGGATCGATTGCATCATGGGGGTTTCGACTTCCAGGTAGCCCCGGGCGTTCAAAAATGAGCGAATAGCCTGAATGATCCTGGTGCGCAGAATAAAGACCTTTTTGACCTCGGGATTGACGATCAGGTCCACGTAGCGCTGTCGGTAGCGGAGTTCCACATCGGTCAGACCATGCCACTTCTCGGGCAACGGCCGGAGAGACTTTGAAAGCAGCGTGAAGTCTTCGACGTCCACGGTCAGCTCGTTCGTCCTCGTCCGGAACAGGAAACCTCGTAGTCCGATGAAGTCGCCGATGTCGAGTTTTTGAAAAACGACGTACTTCTCTTCACCGAGCTTATTTTTCTGGAAATAGAGCTGGATCTTTCCGGCCCCGTCCTGAAGCTGGCAAAAGCAGGCCTTTCCGAAGTTCCGCATGGCCACGATCCTGCCGGCAACGGCGACTTCAACACGGTTCTTCTCAAGGTCATCCTTGGTCGACGCGCCGTATTTATCAACCAGGTCCTGAGCCGTCGCCGAAACTTGGAACTTGCCTGCATAAGGTTTAATTTTCATCGCGCTGATTTCCGCAAGCTTTTTAAAACGCTGCTGAGTCAGCTCGTTGTAATCTTCCATGGAAATCCTTTCGCCGTTCCTCAAAATCACTCAAGCCAACGCGGATTATACTGATTCGCCGTAAGTCGTGTCAAGAACAAACGCTACGCTGTCAACATCCTGAGCACTTCGAGATATTTCTGGCTCGTCTTCCGCACCACGTCGTCTGGCAGCGTCGGGGCCGGCGGCCGCTGATTCCAGTCGAGCGAAAGCAGATAATCACGCACAAACTGTTTGTCGAAGCTCTTCTGCACGACTCCTTCCCGATAGTCGCATTTGGGCCAGAACCGGGATGAATCGGGAGTGAGTACCTCGTCGATCAGTATCACCTCGCCCTCGTATATGCCGAACTCCAGCTTCGTGTCGGCTATAATGATACCTTTGGGTTCGGCAAGCTCGCACGCCCGTTTATAAATCGAAAGCGTGTAGCCCCTTATCTTTTCCGCTGCGTCCCTGCCCACGAGCTTTACGACTCTGTCGAAATCTATATTCACGTCATGCTCGCCAACCTCGGCCTTGGTTGACGGCGTAAAAATGGGCTCCGGGAGCCTCGATGCTTCGGTCAATCCGGGGGGCAGCTTGATGCCGCTCACTGAGGCCGTCGAGCGATATTCCTTAAGTCCGGAGCCCGTGAGGTAGCCGCGAACAATGCACTCGACTGGTAGCGGCTTCGCCTTTTTTACGAGCATACTCCGGCCCCGGAGCACATTCGCATGAGATCTGCACGGCGCAGGATAATCTTTGGCCTCGGTTGAGATGAGGTGGTTACCGACGATATCCTCGGTCTTCGAGAACCAGTATTTCGATATTTCGGTCAGCACCCTCCCCTTCTCGGGCACTGCGTTCGGCAGAACGACATCGAACGCCGAAATCCGGTCTGTTGCGACGATAAGCAAAGCGTCACCAAGATCATAAATATCCCGTACCTTGCCTCGCTTCGGGGCCGGCAGCCCGGACAAATTGGTTTCGAGCACAATGGGTGTTTTCATTGTTGTTCCTCTTCCTTACTTTCCCGTTTCTGTTTAAGTATCCGTATCCGTGCAATCCTGTTCTTTCTCAGTCGCAGCACGGTAAAGAGCGCGTCCTCGTACGATATTTGATCGCCTTCTGATGGAAGGCGCCCGAAAAGACCCAGCACAAAGCCGCCAATGGTTTCAAACTCTTCTTCCGGGAGTTTCAAGCCCAGCTTCTCGTTCAGCTTGCCGATGTCGGTTCTGCCGTCGACAATATAGCGATTGTCGGCGATACGTTCAATTTCCCTGAACTCCTTTTCCTGCTCATCACGGATGTCTCCGACGATTTCCTCGATCAGATCTTCCATGGTCACGAGCCCGTCAGTGCCTCCATACTCATCTCCGACCAAAGCAAGATGAACTTTTCTTTCCCGCATCTCCTTGAGAAGCACGCTCGCCCGTTTATTCGGCGGAACGATATACGGTTTACGGAGCACGCGTCCGAGCTGGAACGGCCTGTTTTCGGTGACGAGCGGCAGAATGTCCTTGAGATACACGATGCCGATCACATTGTCAATGGTCCCGGAATATACCGGAAGCCGTGAAAAACCCCTTTCGTTCATGGTACGGAGGATATCGGTTATACTGCTCTCGGCCTCGACCGCCGCGATTTCGGTCCTCGGAACCATCACCTCTTTTACGACAGTGTCAGTAAATTTGAACACACTGTGAATCAGGTCCTCTTCCGACGGCTCAAATACCCCGGTTTTCCGGCCTTCCCGTATAAGGTACTTTATCTCGTCTTCGGAAATAAAGCCTGATTCCTGTATCTGCCCGAATTTGAAAAATTTCAACAGAAAGTTGTTCGAGCATGCGAGAATGCGCAGAACTATGATTAACAACTTCGAAAGGAAATCTATAGGTGCAGAAGTAAAAAATGCTATCTTCTCCGAATGTCTGATAGCGAGGGACTTCGGAACCAGTTCCCCGACCACCATCGTGACGTACGTGATCAAACTCACAACCACGGCCATTGCGAGCGGTTCTGCGGCTCTTTGAATAAATCGCACGGGGACAGACAGGAACCAGGGCCTTATGCGCTCTACGGCCATCACTCCGCCCAGGGCGGCAGCCAGCGTACCGATCAGCGTTACGCCGATCTGAACAGTCGCGAGAAAGCGCTCAGGCTCTTCTTGAAGTTTCTGCACTCTTTTCGCGGCTAAGCTGCCGCTTTTGACGAGGTGACGGACGCGGCTCTTACGGAGTGTTATCAGTGAAATCTCGGACGCTGCAAAGAATCCGTTCACGATTATAAGCAGCACAATAAGGACTATGTCGAGTAGCCACATAAATGGTGAATGAAATCCCGAATTCCAAAGCTCAAATCCTGAACGAGATCAAGATTCGAAACAGCAATATCAGAAACGTTTGCAATGTGGGCTTGGTCACCGGAATTTGTTTGAGCTTTGGCGTTTGATCGTTTTTAAAACCCGTACTCCTTCCACCGTTCATCCACCCTCTTTTGAATTTCCGGCGTCATCCTGATTTCATCGGGCCAGGGCCGGGTAAAGCCTTCGCCCGGCCCCTTTCGTGTTGCATCGATTCCCATTTTGCCGCCGAACCCTATCTGGGGGCAGGAATGGTCCAAAATATCGAGCGGTCCGTCGGTTATGACAACATCCCGTTCCGGATCAACGTGATTCATCACCTTCCAGGTCACTTCGGAATAATCATGGACGTTTACGTCCTCGTCGCAGACGATAACAAACTTCGAGAGCATCAGCATGCCGGTGCCCCAGATCGTATTAATGACCTTTTTGCCGTGGCCGGGATAGCGTTTTTTAATCTTGACGATCACGTTGTTGTGGAACACACCCTCTATGGGCATGTCCATGTCGAGGATGTCAGGAGCGACCATCTGGAGAAGTGGCAAAAATATCCTTTCCGTGGCCTTGCCCAGATACGCGTCTTCCTGGGGTGGCCTGCCGACGAGCGTTGCGGGGTAGATCGCGTCCTTTCTGTGGGTGATAGCGGTAACGTGGAAGACCGGATATTCGTCCGGTTCGGAATAATAGCCCGTATGATCTCCAAACGGCCCCTCAAGCTTTCGCTCGCCCGGGTCAACGAACCCTTCGAGCACGAACTCCGCCTCGGCAGGGACTCGAACGTCCACGGTCTTGCATTGGACGACTTCGAGCGGTCTTTTTCTCAGGAAACCTGCAAACACGAATTCACCGATTGCCGGTGGAAGGGGCGCCGTGGAAGCGTATATTATCGCGGGATCCCCCCCGATGGCAACAGCCGCTTCCATACGTCTACCAGCCGCTTCATAATGTTGATAATGGCGCGCGCCATCCTTGTGTCTGTGCCAGTGCATACCCGTTGTCTGGTGGTCAAAAACCTGCATACGATACATGCCCACATTCGTTATCATTGTCTTCGGATCGACCGTGCATACCATGGGAAGCGTAATAAAGCGCCCCCCATCCGCAGGCCAGCATTTGAGTACCGGAAGGCCGGAAAGATCCACCCGATCGCCGGTAAGGACAACCTCCTGACACGGCGCTTTTTTAACCGTTTTCGGGAAGAAATTTGCAAGTTCCGCAAGTTTCGGCAGCATCCCGATCTTTTCCATTATTCCGGCTCCGGGGCCAGGAAAAAGATTGGCGGGATCAATGATTTCTTTGATCCGCTGTCCGATTTCGTCGAGATCACGAACTTCAAGGGCCAGGCACATCCGCTCCATCGAGCCAAAGGTATTGGTCAAAACAGGGAAAGCCGATCCCTTGACCTGCTCAAACAGTATCGCCCTGTTCTCTGTCCCTTTCCGTTTTGAGACCCGATCGGTAATCTCCGCAATCTCGAGTTCAGCGTCAACCTCTGTTTTGACCCTGACCAGATATCCGTTCCTTTCAAGAACGGACATAAAATCTCTAAGGGTATCGTATGCCATAGAACATAAATTTTAGCGGAATTAAAGCAGATTTGCAATCAAAAAACTAAGAGAACGGAGGCTATGAGGACGATTCATACTTCTGGAGCCTGTGTCTGAAAGACCTGAACGTCAGACCGAGGAGCTTCGCCGCCTCGGTTTTTACTCCGCCTGTTTTTTCCAACGCCTTCCGAAGAAGGGCCTTTTCAACGCTTTCAAGGATCACTTCCAAATCCAGGCCGGCATCCGGTATATCGGAGGGTACAAGCTCCGAGTAAGGAACGATATTTTTCAGTCCGTCCGGCATATGTTCAACCTGAACGGTATCTCCAGGGGCGAGGATAACGAGCCGCTCTATAGTATTCTCGAGTTCACGCACGTTTCCCGGCCAACGGCAGCTTATCAAAAGCTTCATGGCGTCGGGAGTAATTTTTTTCGCTCCGCGGCCGCTGGAGAACTTTTTAAGGAAAAATTCTACGAGCAGCGGAATGTCTTCCTTCCTGTCGCGGAGAGCAGGCAGGTGAATCGGTATAACGTTCAAACGGTAGAAGAGGTCTTCCCTGAAGGAACCCTTTGAAATCTCTGACATGAGGTCACGATTACTTGCCGCAATGACGCGTACGTCTACCCTTATGTCAGCGGTTCCACCGACCCGCTTGAATTCCCGCTCCTGGAGAACCCGCAGAAGTTTTATCTGAAGCGCGGGGGTCGTAGCGCTGATCTCGTCGAGAAAAATCGTCCCGCCATTGGCCGCTTCGAAGAGGCCCTGTTTGTTCGATATTGCGCCGGTAAAGGACCCTTTCATGTAGCCGAACAATTCGCTCTCGAGCAAGGTCTCGGGCAGCGCTCCGCAGTTTACGGTCACGAAGGGACCGTTCTTTCTTGAACTCAAAAAATGAACGGCCCTGGCGACGAGTTCCTTGCCCGTTCCGCTTTCTCCCGTGATCATTATCGTGCTTTTCGTGTCGGCAACCTGACGAATGAGAGAAAATATTGTCTGCATGGGTTCGCTTTTGCCGATGAAGTTGTCAAACCCGGCGCGTGACTCAATTTCACGCCTCAGCAGAATATTTTCCCGTCTAAGGCTGTGTTTTTCAAGAGCCTTGTGAATGATGAGCTTTATTTCGTCTACTTTGAAAGGTTTTGTAATATAGTCATATGCGCCGAGTTTCATTGCCTCCACTGCGGCTTCTGCCGTTGCAAAGGCCGTAATCATAATCACGATCGTCTCAGGAGAAATTTCCTTGACGGTTTTGAGAACTTCGATGCCGTCAGTGCCGGGCATCTTCACGTCCGTAATTATGAGGTCGAAAATCTCATCATTGATCGCTTTGAGCGCGTCTTCTCCGTTGCCGGCCGCGATTACGTCATAGCCTTCCTTTTTGAGCATGATCGAGAGAAAATCCCGCATGCTTTGTTCGTCATCTATTATGAGAATTCGGCTCATCTTCACCCATGGTCATTATATCATAGTGCTGCATAATGTTTAAATTATTTGGCTGTTACGTCCGGGAGGAGATAGTTTTTTCCCCCGTCGGAAGAAAAATCGTGAATGTCGTTCCCTTTTCCGTTACGCTCTCAACGTCGATAACGCCACCATGGTCTTCTATGATTCTATATACAACTGCCAATCCTAATCCGGTTCCCCCGCTTTTGGTTGTAAAAAAAGGGTCGAATATCTTGTCCAAATCTGCAGAGGATATTCCCTGTCCCGTATCGGAAATCCTAATTTTATGCCATTCGGGGCCGCCGTCAGCATCGCCGGACGGGGTCACGGCAATCGTGATCTCACCGCCGTTCGGCATTGCCTGACATGAATTTATCAAAAGGTTCCAAAAAACCTGTCTCAGCCTCTGGGAATCTCCTTTCGCCGTCGCATGGGGGTCTATATCGCATGAGATTCGTATGTTTTTTCTAAAAGCTTTGTTATTTTTCAAGAGTATAATGGTTTCGTCAAAGACGGACGGGAGTGAAACCTGTTCTTTTTGTCGAGGTCTGGGTCGTGCATATTCCAAAAACTCGGTAATAATCGTGTTCAGTCGGTCTGTCTCACGGATAACAATATCCATGAGTTGCTTGTTATCACCCCGCAAGGAGAGTTCGTTTCTGAGTACCTGGATTGACCCGCTGAGCGACGCCAGCGGATTCCGTATTTCGTGCGCAATCCCGGCAGCCAGACTGCCGACCGTTGCCAGTCGGTCTTGTCTCCGGACTTGTTCTTCCATCTCGACGATCTTGGTGATATCCTGAAATACCAGGATAATTCCCCGCACTGCATCCTTATCATCTTTGAGCAGCGAAGCAGTCATCCCGAGAAGAACCCTGCTGCCATCCTTTTTTATCAATTCTCCGTTAAAACGGAACGGGCGCTCCCGTAAATCATCAGTGTGGCCGAAAAGGTTTTTAATACTGTTTCCGAACATCTCCTGCCAGCGACTTTTGATTTCGTTATAGTTGTAACCGGTAATCTGTTCTGCACCGGGGTTCCATGAAGTGATGTTCCCTCCCAGATCCATGGTAAGTATTCCGCTTCCCACGCTTCGCAATATATGTTCCTGAAGCACGCGGAGATCTTCAAAGTCCGTGCTTTTTTCCTGAAGTTCTTCGCGGGTTTTCCGGAGGCGTTCAGAAAGATATCCGCTCAAGAATGCGACTATGTAAAACGAAACAATATTGATAAAAACCAGGTACAACACCTGTGCCGCGGTGTAGTTTTGACTCCGAACAAAACCCAGCCAGTTGTAATACTGTATGTCCAGCATGCCGCCATATAAAATACTGGAAAGAGACGCAGACAGATATCCACCCCTTCGGTAGAGGATAATACTGCCTGAAATAATGGTTAAGTGGTAGAGAGGCGAAAAACCGCTGTCTATTCCACCGGTTAAATATACTAAAAAAGTTATGAGAACAATGTCCCCAGCTATCTGAAGATAAGCGAAAAGCTGGAGATTGCTCCATCGCGGGAGCACATACCAGTAAACTCCTGTCAGGGCATAGACAGCAATGAGAAAAAAATAGAGAGAAGAGACTTGAAACGGGTATATTTTGTACTGTTGATGGAAAAAAATGAGGGTGCCGAGCAGAAATGTGACTAGAATAAATCTGCTCAGGATGAGCCGTTTTATTCGTGTATTATACTCTTCTCGTGAAAACTCTTGAGTCACAGCCATTATTTTATCATCGATCCCATCTGGAAGATGGGCATGTACATAGCTACGATGACGAATCCGACAGTGGTCCCAAGGAAGATCATGAGCATAGGCTCGAGCATAGAGGTCAGGGCCGCGACAGCCGAGTCGACCTCTTCGTCATAGAAGTCGGCGATTTTGCCGAGCATGTTGTCTAGCGCGCCGGTCGCCTCGCCAACCGAGATCATTTGGGTAACCATGGGGGGAAATACCTTCGCTTTGCTGAGCGGTTCAGCGAGGGTCTTTCCTTCGCTCACGCTCTGGCGGGTGGTCAATATGGCGTCTTCAACAATCTTATTCCCTGCCGTACGGGCGACGATAAGGAGTCCTTCCAGAATCGGCACGCCGCTTGAAATCAGCGTTCCGAGGGTGCGCGTAAATTTCGCCACCGACACTTTTTGTATCAACACTCCCACAACGGGTATTTTCAGGGCTATGGCATCGGTAATTTTTTTCCCCTGTAGCGTCTTTCGCCACTGCACTAGTCCCACGATAAAAATGATAATGGAAAGCCCCAAGATTGCTCCACCCCAGCCAGAAAGAAAGTGGCTCAGTGCAATAACGATTCTTGTCGGAAGCGGGAGGCTTCCTCCCATCTCTGCAAACATGTTGGCTAGCATGGGCACCACGACCACCATCAATATGGCCACGACAACCACCGCGACAAAAACAATGATCGAAGGATAGATCATCGCGGATTTAATCTGTTTTTTGATCTTGGCAAACTTTTCCATATACGTAGCAAGCCTCTGAAGAATCGTGTCCAGAATACCTCCTGCCTCGCCTGCCGCTACCATGTTGACGTAAAGATCATTAAAGACTTTGGGATGTTTTTTTAGCGCTTCTGCAAATGTCGACCCGCTTTCGACATCGGATCTCACTTGGGTAACAACCTTCGCGAGAAACTTGTTCTCCGTCTGCGTGCCGAGAATCTCGAGGCATTGAACGAGCGGCAAACCGGCATCGATCATCGTGGCGAGCTGGCGCGTTAAGATAACGATATCCTTATCGGTGATTCCGGTGCCGAATTGAATACTAATTTCTTTTGGTTTTGCGGATACGTTTACGGGCAGGATATTCTGCTTGCGAAGCAAGGAGATAACCTCTTCCTTGCTCTTCGCGGCAAGTTCGCCTTTTTGAATTCCTCCCTGCCGTGTTTTACCTTCCCATTTAAATACAGTTGTCGCCATGATTCACCTCGGGTACAGTTTATAGCTTGCAGCCTCCAGAGCTGCACATCACTTCGAATGATATCGTCCTGATTAGAGCACAAAAGACTTGACAATAGTTATCGATACTCTTTCGTCGTCATCTGAGCAGTGGCCAGACCGGAGCGGCCCAGCATTTGAACCAGTTCTTCAGCATTTGAGGACCGTCCGATGCAATCTTCGTAAGATATCTGTCTTTTGACGTACAGTTCATACAAATTCTGGTTCAACGTCTGCATGCCGAATTTCGCCTGTCCGGTCTGCATAATTGAGTATATCTGGTGGATCTTATCTTCACGAATCAGATTGCGGATGGCCGAGTTCGGAATCATGATCTCCAGCGCCAGTACCCTGCCGCCGCCGATTTTCGGTATGAGTGTCTGCGAAAGAACGCCTTCGAGCACGAAAGAAAGCTGGGCCCTGACCTGTGACTGTTGATGGGGCGGAAAAACATCAATAATACGATTCATCGTCTGCGCCGCAGAATTGGTATGGAGAGTGGCAAAGGTGAGGTGACCGGTTTCAGCTATGGTGAGCGCAGCTTCGATTGTTTCGAGATCTCTCATCTCGCCGATGAGCACTACATCCGGGTCCTGTCGCAAAATGTACTTTAACGCGTCTTTGAAGGATTTGGTGTCTGCATTGACTTCGCGCTGGTTGACGAGACACTTCTTATGGGGATGCAGGTACTCAATGGGATCTTCAATCGTAATGATGTGTTCCTGCCGTTCTGAATTGATCTTGTCAATCATTGACGCCAGCGTAGTGGATTTGCCGCTGCCCGTGGGTCCCGTTACAAGGATAAGTCCCCGCGGCTTTTTACACAAGTCAGACACGATTTCCGGAAGTCCAAGCTCCTGGAAAGTCCTTATTTTGAAAGGAATAGTCCTGATCGCCGCACCAACTGCACCGCGCTGTACGAAGATATTGGCGCGGAACCGTGAAAGATTTTTGACTCCGAAGGAGAGGTCGAGTTCGTTGTTCTCCTCGAATTTATGTTTCTGTGCATCGGTCAGGATGCTGTAACAGAGGTCCTTTGTCTGGGTAGCGGTGAGCGGTTCCAAACCGGGGATAGGTTTCATTTTACCGTCGACGCGGATTGAGGGAGGAATGCCGGTTGTGATATGAAGGTCTGAGGCGCCTTTTTCGATCATGTATTTAAGCAGGTCATGCAGGTTTGCCATTCAAAACTCCTCCTCCGGTAAATACAGACTTTTATCAAACACGTGGCTGCGCTCATGCGGCGTTATACTAAGGATATTTTATGACGATCTATATTTTATCGATCGCTGAATGTTGTTCCGACGACTTCCTCGAGGGATGTCAGTCCCTCTTTGACCTTGGTGAGGCCGCTCATCCGAAGTGTCTTCATGCCGAGTTTGATCGCCGTTTTCTTGATGTCCAATGCGGATGCACCCTGCAAGATGAGCTCTTTGATCTCGTCATTAATCGGCATTACCTCATAAAGAGCAACCCGGCCTCTATAGCCCGTATTATTACAGGCGTTGCAGCCCTCGCCTTTGTAACATACAACGGTCGACGCGTCTTCCTTGCTGAAACCTGCGTCCACGAGTGTCTGTGTCGGTATTTTTTCCGGCTTTTTGCAGTTCTGGCAAACCCGGCGGACAAGCCTCTGCGCGAGGATAAGAATAACGGAAGCCGCAACCATGAACGGTTCGACCCCCATGTTGAGCAGACGGTTAATAGTGCTCGGTGCATCATTGGTATGGAGGGTAGAAAGCACAAGATGTCCGGTGAGGGCCGCTTTGACTCCGATCTCGGCTGTTTCGTAGTCGCGGATCTCTCCCACCATCACAATATCCGGGTCTTGACGCAGGAATGAACGGAGCGCAGCAGCGAAATTAAGTCCGATGTCATCTTTCATCTGGACCTGATTAATGCCCGTGAGGTTGTACTCGACAGGGTCTTCTGCGGTCATTATGTTGACGTCGATTGTATTGACGTGCTGAAGCGCGGAATACAGTGTCGTTGTTTTGCCGCTCCCTGTCGGACCCGTCACCAGGACCATGCCGTAGGGAGAGGTAATGGCATCCATGAACTCTTTGAGAGCCGCGGGCTCGAATCCGGACTGGGTCAGATCGAGCTTCAGGTTCCCCTTGTCGAGAATACGCATCACGATCTTTTCGCCGAACAGGCAGGGCAGCGTAGAGACACGAAGATCGACTTCCCTGTCCTTGATCTTAAGCTTGATTCTCCCGTCCTGTGGAAGCCGGCGTTCGGCGATATCGAGTTCAGCCATGATCTTGAGCCTCGACGTAAGGGCGGCACGAAGTTTCATCGGCGGTGACATTACTTCATAGAGTGAACCGTCAATACGATATCGGACCCTGAACGATTTCTCATAAGCTTCAACATGGATGTCGCTGGCGCCTTTTTGAACAGCGTCCGACAGAATCAGGTTGACGAGTTTTACGACCGGTGCATCCTCCACCTCCGCCTTGAGCTTGGCCACGTCCAGTTTTTCTTCTTCTTCGTGGATGACGCCGACGGCTTTATCTTCCTCCGCGATAGAGGTCATTACCTTTTCGATCGCCGAGGTGAGGCTGTAGTATTTGTTTATGGCATTTTTAATACCCGCCTCGGTGGCGACGACCGGCTCCACATTATAACCGGTCATGAACTTCACGTCGTCGATGGCAAAGACATTAGAAGGGTCAACCATCGCGATGGTGATTGTAGCACCGGTGCGGTTTATGGGCATGATCTGGTATTTCTGTGCAACGTCGGCGGGTATCAGCTTTGCGATGTTGGTGTCGACTTGAAAACGGGACAGATCAACATACGGCACGCCATACTGTTTACTGAGGAACATCATCAACTTTTCTTCCTGGACAAAGTTCATTTTTACCAGGATGGAGCCAAGCCTGCCGCCTTCCCTTTGCTGTGCGGCAAGTGCTTTTTTAAGCTGATCCTCCGTGATAAGGCCCGAAGACACAAGCATCGCTCCAAGCCTGCCCGCCATAGCCATTGCCATAATACGACGCTCCTTGACTAAAATAAGGTTCGGTAAAAATGCAACACTTTAATATTACTTGAATACCCACTTTGTGTCAAGACTGACCCTGCTGTTCACGTTTGCCCATTGTGTGATTTAAATCACAACCAGCGGCAATCTGCCGGGAAAGCGCAGTTTTCATGACCGATACCGGCGCCTTCTTTCCGGTCCAAATTTCGAATGCGATTGCTCCCTGATAGAGCAGCATGCCGATGCCTTTCAGGCATCGCGCCCCTTTTTTCTTTGCAGCGCGCAGAAACGGAGTTTCCGGAGGATTGTATACGAGATCACATACAAGCTGGTCTTTTTGTATATGCTGTATATCCACAGGGAGGGGATCGCCTTTCTTCAAACCGAGCGGCGTGGCGTTTATCACGCAAGCGACGTCGGAAACGCATCCTGAGAGTGATTCTTCGCTGATTGATTCCGCGGACGAGCCTGTTTTTTGCCGTATATCTTCAGCCAGGGCATCGGCCTTCGGCCCGTCGGAATCACGAATAAAAATTCTGGCTGCCTTCGCAAGTCCGAGGCTGAACCCTACTGCGCGTCCTGCCCCGCCTGAGCCTATGATCAGAAATGTCTTTCCCGTCGGATTAAAACGGGCATCAAGTTTAAGTGAACGGAGAAAGCCACGTCCGTCGGTATTATGACCTATGAGTCTGTCAGCCTGCACCTCAATCGTATTCACCGCACCGATGAGCCGCGCCTCTTCGGAAAGTTCATCTAGATAGGGGATGATTTTCTCTTTGTGAGGCACGGTAACATTCATGCCCTGAAGGTTGAGCGAACGGACGGCCCTCACTGCGTCACCCAGCCGGTCGGGATGAACGGCAAACGGTACATAGCAGGCGTCCATGCCGAGCTTTTTAAATGCGGCATTGTGCATTCCCGGAGAAAAGGTGTGCTCCACCGGATATCCGAAAATGCCAAAAATTTTCGTCTTTCCTGAAATCCACGACTTCACCTTGCAAGCCTCCTCTCGCGCTCTATCTGCTCAGCAGCGAAACCATGTCCCGGAAACCTGATACGCTCACGACCTTTACCTCGAGGTCCCTACCCAAGCGGTCCAAGCTCATATCATCTATAAAAATGTTTTCGTCCTCTCTCAAAGCATTCTGCGGAATCATGACCATGTCGCCGAGTTGCTTTCCTTTCAATGCATGAACTATATCGGCTCCCGTCAAAAGACCGGCTACCGTAACGGACGGGCCGAAGAATCTGTTCTTCACGGTTATCTGCCGGATGGAGGCGCCCTCAACCGACTCAAATCGTTTCAAAACATTCTTTAATATGCGGCTGAACGATACGCCGGTAACTACCGATACTTTTTGAGGCCTGAGACGCGCAGGCAATCTTGTGCGCGAGACTTCACGCATAAAGTCCGCGACCATACCCACGCCGTTTTCTACCTGGGGAAGACCTTCATAAAACGATGGCGAGGGAATCGACTCGCCTGCCTTGATATAAAATTCGTCTGAAGCGAATACCAGCCTTGTACCGAACTGTTTTTTAAACCGTTTCTGAAATGGTTTGATAAGGCCCACCACGGCCCGAGCCTCGCGTTTTGTAAAGCCCCTGAGGGGGAACAAGCCTTTTCTCTGCCTTGTAAGTCCGACGGGAACGGCCGCGATAGAAGATACTGCGGGGAAGAGTCCGGCAAGATCTTCAATGGTCTTTTCGAGCTGCGGGCCGTCGTTAATTCCCGGACACAGGACGATTTGAGTATGGACCGTGACGCCCGACTCGACCAGGTATTTCAACTCGGCCATGATAGCTGGCACCTTTTTGTTTCCAAGCATGAATGCTCGAAGCTCGGGGTCGGTGCTGTGGACGGAAACGTAGAGAGGACTCAGTCTCTGCTCCGCAATTCTCCGACGATCGTCATCGGTAAGAGAGCCAAGAGTGATATAGTTGCCGTAGAGAAAAGAAGCCCGGAAATCATCGTCTTTGACGTAGAGACTCCTGCGGCATTCTTTCGGCATCTGATCCACGAAACAAAAAATACAGTGGTTACGGCACCGCTTGATCTGGAGCTGGGCCAGCTCCACACCAAGGTCTTCGTCAACAGGTTTGCTGATACGGATTTTCACTACTTTTCCGGATTTCTTTTTTACCGCAACATCGAGATGCTCGTCGGCGGTGAAAAATTTGAAATCTATTACATCGCGGATTTGTCTCTCGTTAACGGAAATGACGGTGTCTCCCCGCTCCAATCCGATCCCTTGAGCCAGTCGCCCGGGCAGCACACGAACGATTTCTAGCAATCAATTACTCCTCTTGGACGCGAACATAAAATCAACGTATCCTGCTATCTGCGTCCTTGCTTCATCGGTGACCTGTCGATATTTCCGAAGCATCATTATTTCATCGACGGTCAGTATTTTATCAAGGTAATTGATCTGTTCTTCCGACAACGGATATTTTCTTTTCCCCCGTCTGAATTTGGCCTGCGAAGGCGACAGGAAAAATCCCTTGACCTCCGCCGGGACCTTTTCCTGGTGTGCTGCAAGAATCAGCACGGACTTGTCGAGACCGAGTTTGTTTGCGATCATGATCAGAGTCTTGTCTTTTGGAATATGTCCTTTATTGATCGTGACCCGGAGAAGTTCCGGACTGATACCGAGCACTTTTGATGCGTCTTTCAGGTTCCTGAATCCTTTCTTCTCGAGCGCCTGCCTGATCATCTCAGAAATTTTCATTAGAGAAGCCTCCATAGTAGTTGTATGATTTCAGTATTCATCGTAATGCATGATAGCTCATGATGCGTCCGATTCTATTTGCGTTTTCTTTTATTTCGAGCCATCCCCCACCAGTTTCATCCCGCGAAGCACATATTGAACTCCCGAAGCAATTGTAACGAGCGCGGTGGCCCATTGGAGGATCAACATCAAGCCGAGTTCCCCATCATAATCTGTATCATAATTTATTAATACCAGCGATAGTGTTATAACGATCAACTGCAGCAGTGTCGTGGTCTTTCCTATGAAAGACGGCTTGACCCTGAGATCGTGCATAGTGACATAGATTATCAGCGCTCCGAAAGCAAGAATCACATCTCTGCTCACGACGATAATGACCAGCCACACCGGCAGCCTGCCGAGCAACACCAGCGTTACAAACGACGATACGATGAGAAGTTTATCGGCCATGGGATCAAGAAAAGCACCGAGTTCGGTCTGCTGCTTGGTGAGTCTCGCAATTGCCCCGTCGAGCGCATCCGTTATTCCGGCCGCCACGAAGACGATCAGCGCCTCACGGTAATAGCCGTAGATCATCAGGTTTATGAAAAAAGGTATCAGGATAACCCTGATGATGGTAATAGAATTGGGAAGGTTCATCCGTCCGTGTCACCCACCAAAATTTTTGTTCTATATTAAACATTTATATTTGTATTGTCAACCTTTTTCTTTTTGTTTCCGATCAAAAATGATATTTTTCTTACGGCACTTCAGACGGTTTACGGGTTTAAAGGAGAGTGATTTCAGAGGCGCCCGCACACGCTCTTCGTCTGAGAAATACGGGATTGCACTGACTCATCATTTTGAACTTTCTTGACTTTATGTATTTTTTCAGCCGTTCGCTGTTTCCCGATCTGCCCCTAAATCGAACATCCTCGCCTTATTCGTCATTACCGCGACGTTATCTCGTCCAAACCTCAGTCCGGCCAAAAAGAGAAATGCCGACATATCCTCTCAAGTCGAGTTGATTCGGCGATACCTGCTTTATCCTGCCACGGTAAGTATTGCCGGTTTTCGGATCGTAGATACGCCCCCCCTTCCAGAGACTATCTCCGACATATTTAAAATCGTGCATTATCACGAGACCGAGAACTTGGCGGCTCCGAAGAGAGGGATCCGGATCTCTATGATCGAGTTTGGGCTGGCCGGGCGTGCCCTCTTTTGAACCTACAGGATAGTCAGGTTCTTTGAGCCAGACAATCTTTCCGCAATACATATCCTTGCACTTGAAGATTTCAATTCTTGCGTCCTTGTCTTGGTTGTACCATACACCGAGAATATCATCACCACTTGACGCAAAGACATGGCTGGCCGCGATAAAAATTATACAGAGCAGAAATGTTAGCGTCGTCTTTTTCATGGGGCGCCTCCCGTTACCTCATTGATAACTCATTTTATCAGCGATTTTACGACTCTCATATTCCTCGGGTCATCCTCTTCCGTTTCCTTTGGCGTTTCCATGATCTTGGGAATGTTTTTAAACAGAGGATGGTTGAGCAATGCTTTGAATCCGTCAAGCCCGATCTTGCCTTCACCGATATGCCAATGACGGTCGATGCGTGAGTTGAAATCCCGTAAACAATCATTCAAATGCATCCCTTTCAGTCGTTTCAACCCGATTGTCGACCCGATCTTATTCGCAAGGGCGTCAACGCCCTTTCTTGTCCGAATATCGTATCCGGCCGCAAAACCATGACAGGTATCGTAGCAGATGCCGATGCGTGAAGAATCGGTGAGCTTTGACATGACTTCCTTGACCTGTTCAAGAGTATACCCGATATCACCCGACTCGCCGGCTGTATTTTCGAGAAGAACCCTCGCCTTCGGCGTGTGAAGCTTCATTGCCAGGTTCAGAGCGTTCGAGACACGCTCGATCATCCACTCTTCTTTCTGACCGCTCGCAGAGCCGAGGTGAGTCACCAGATACTCCGCGCCGAGATGTTCGGTGCGCTCGAGGTCGATCACGAACTGCTCTATGGATTTTTCGTAGAGGTCGGTGCGCGCCGAGGCAAGGTTGATGAGGTAATTGGTGTGGACGAACACGGGGGCGATATCATATTTTTCGCGAAATTTTTTGAATCCGGCTATGTCGTCTTCATCGAGCGGCTTCACTATCCAGCCGCGCGGGTTCCTGCTGAATATCTGCATGCAAGTGCAGCCCAATTCAAAGGCACGCTGGACGGAAAGGGCGAAGCCGCCGGAGATGGAGACGTGGAAGCCGAGTTTCATGTTTGCTTTCTTATCAGCCACGGATAGACTCGGATGGACACGGATAATAACAAATAATACTGTGTCACTTATTTCCTATCAAGTTATGGAGTTCTTTCTCGTTGATGACCTTAACTCCAAGGGCCTTTGCCTTTTCCAGTTTACTCCCCGCCTCATCGCCAGCAAGTACATAGCTGGTCTTTTTCGAGACTGACCCGGCAGCATGGCCGCCGTTTTTCTCGATCAATTCCTCGATCTCGTTGCGAGGCCTCGAAAGCGTCCCGGTGACTACGATAGTAAGTCCATCGAGCGGCCCTTTCTCTTTTTT
>JAWOJY010000109.1:0-23483 GCA_033854515.1 Nitrospirota bacterium | reverse complement strand
CGATTATCTCTTGCTTTTGTTGTTCCGTTAACTCTTTTTTATGAGCGGTATGCATGAAATTGCTCATTTTCTCAACAAGTGGAGGCCATCCAGCAGAGCTACGCATCGCGGGATCCGGGAGAGGATGACATTGCGTGCATCTGTCTTTGAACAGCGATGCGGCTCCCTGCGCGTGACACGCGGGCATCGTGGCGACGACGATCATCGCCACGACGGAGACGGGAATGACAGTAAACGATCGGCTTGCACTCATGAAAGGTTTCCGGTTGTGAATTGTTTATTGACCACTTTTCACCCACGAAGATCACCGATCATAAATATGCTCATTGATGAAACAACTGATTCGGGATAGTGAATCCGATGGTTCTCCCATCTGGGCTCCTGCCTAATCGGATCATGTTAAGTGTAGATTTTTCTCTATAATCCAGCGGTAATTATGTTTAAAAAATAGCATGGTCACTGCAAATGTCAATCCGATTAAAGTATTAGCATCTACGTCCGTAAATCCTTAATGACAGCCGCTTCGCAAGTTCAATTGCGAACTGCAACACCTCGGAGAGCAGAAAGAAATCTAAAGACTCTTATCAAGAAAAAAGCCGCTGAATGTAACTCAGCGGCATGACAAGTACCTGAGCGATATTCATCATTCCGGGCTTTCGGATGATTGCTATTGCCAGGCGCCTTTTTTTAATAGAGTAAAAAAATCATTTAAACGTTTTCAATACATACTCGGCGATCTCTTTTGCTTCCTTATCCGGGATGGCCTTATCATCGAACTTCGGCATACCCGGTCCCGGGTTTCTCATGAGCTTTATGATATCATCAGGGGTCTTTACGTTATTTGTATCGAGATCTTTTTTGTGCAGGGTCTTCCTGGAATTGACCACGTTGCCCCCGTCCGGATGGCAAATGGCACACTGAGACTTGAAACCCTCCTCTCCGAGACTGCCTGCTGATCCTTGCTTCGCAGAGCCTGCAACAACAAGCAGAACCACGCTCGTCACCACGAGAAAAAATGTCACTCCTTTTTTCATACCCTTCCTTCCTCCTTGTAAAGAAATTTATTCCTCTGACGGCAGAACCGGCAGTTTGATCGCTTGTTCGGGGATTTCTCCGGTCAGTGATTTAAGGAATGCGACAATGTCTCCTGCCTGTTCCTTGGTCAGGTCCTTCATGAGCTGGATTTTGGCCATGATCATGACTGCGTCTTCAAGCTTTTGAACGGACCCGTCATGAAAATATGGAGGGGTTTCCGCGACGTTTCTGAGCACCGGCACTTTGAAGACGTATTTATCCGCGGGATTTTTCGTGACCGCAAACCTTCCCTCGTCCACCGGATCGCTCTTCGTGTACTTCCAATAGGGCTCGAAAACGCCGAACTTCTGATACATCTGTCCGCCCACATAAGGGCTGAAATGGCATGTCATACAGCCGGTATCAAAAAAGGTTTTTAAACCTCTTTTCTGCTGTTCCGTCAGCGCTGCCGCGTTTCCCTTCACGAATTCATCGAAAGGACTGGGAGTGACGAGCGTCCGCTCGAAGGCCCCGACAGCCTTGGCGAAGTTATCCATGTTCACCGGTTCTTTATCTCCCGGGAAGGCCGCCTTGAACAGCGCTACATACCCCTTCATGCCTCGAAGAATTTTTTCCACCGATTCATATGAAGGCATGCCGAAGGCCGGCGGGCCTATGACGGCTTGTTTTGCCTGGTCTTCCACGCTGGTCCTGTTGCCAATCCAATGCTCCGAAATCTGTGCCGCCGCATTGAACACGGTCGGCGCGTTCCGCGGGTTCACCTTGCAATTGTTCCCTATCGCTTTTTTGAGGCCGTCGGCTGCGTACATGCTGATGGGATGGCACTTTGCACAGCTTACGGTACCGTCTATGGAAATCCGGGGTTCCCAGAAAAGAGCGTTCCCCAGTTTCACTTTCTCCCGAGTTATGGGATTTTCGTCAGAAGGCATTGAAGCGGGCAAGGGCCCGAGAATATCCTTCGCCTTTTTCATCAGTTCATCGTCGCTGCTGCCCGCAAAAAGGACCGTCGCGAAAAGAAATACGAACAGACATGATAGAGCAGTAAGAAAAAAGCTTCTCCTGCTTAAGCGCCTTACGATGTTCATTGTTCCTCCTTGCGCTGATTCTCACTTACTCCCCTGTGCCGTAGTTTGTAGCGAGATAGTTTATGATCGTCTTTGCGTCTTCTTCATTGATCGGAGCGCCCATGACCTTGATCATCTTGTTCACTTCCGCCGTCCATGTCGCCCTTGGAAACGGCGGCTGCATGGTAATGTAATCCACGCTGTGGCAGATGTTACAGAGCGTCGATACCTTCTCCAGACCGGGACCGGATTTCAACTGGACGGGAATAACGGGAATTTGAATGGAGTGCACGTTGTTTTCTGCAGGGTCCGAACCTCCGGTATTTGCGGCGTAAACAACAATTCCCGTTGTCACAAACAACGCGGCAAATATTGATAATATAAAGAGGTTCTTCATCACCCGCCTCCTATCTCACCGTTACTTCGATTTTTTCGATATTGTTCCTCATGAAACCTGCGGGGTTCCAGAGGTGCTCGAAGGGCTGAGATTCTCCGATGCCGTCCGTCGCCCTTACCATGAGCGTGTATTTCCCCGGCTTTTTGGGCCGCCACGGATAGGTCCACTGTCTCCAGGCATACTTGCCCAGGTCTTTCCCCAATTTTGTTTCGTTCCAGGTTCTCCCGTTGTCGGTCGAGACGATCACATCCCTGACACCGTAGCCGCCGGAAAACGCGATACCCATGATCTCCACGGGTTTGTTCACCTTGAGCGCCGTCCCGTCTGAAGGTTCGACGATGAACGAACGCGTATCGAGCCGGTTTATCGGGACCGTCTTTTTCGGAGAGGTGCCCGGAGGTACGCATGCACACGGATCATCGGGTATCCGATAGGCACTCTTCATCCAGAACCCTTCGAAGGGTTTGGACAAAACCGTTATGGTACTCAGCGACTTGACCCAATAGGTCGCATACCAGCCCGGGACAATGAGCCGCGCCGGAAAGCCGTTAAGCATGGGGAGATATTTCCCGTTCATCTCATAGGCGACGATGATGTCGTCCTCGAGAGCCTTGTCCATCTCCAGGCTTTTGACGAAATCCGGTACCGAAGGCAGCGGCGGTCCGTCGAGACCGTCTAACGAAACGTCCGTCGAGCCCGCCTTTATGCCGGCTGCGTTCAAAATGTCCCTGAGCCGTGCTCCGGACCACGTGACGTTTGCCATGGCGCCGTTCTTCCACTGTCCGCCGGGAACCCGAGGCTCAAATAAACTCCGGCTGTTCCCGGAACACTGGATGACTGCCGTATAGGTCACTTTATCAAACTTTGTCCTGAGGTCGTCCATCGAGATTTGGAGTTCCTTATCCGTGTTACCGCCAACCTTGAGCCTCCACTCGTTCAGATTCACGGACGTGGGAACGTTGGAAATATGCCATCTCACGAAGACCGCGTCATTCGGCGTAATCAATTCTCTGAAATAGTGGAAAGGGGTCTCGAGTTGCGGCGGACGCTGGGTCAGAAGGATCATACCGGTTTTTTCCGGAAATGTGACGAGCTTTGTGCGGTCGACGTCCGCGAGCAGTTCAGCGGGAATCTCCCCCATAGCGGCCATTGCGGTCAGGACTCCGGCAGTCCTTAAAAAAACCCTGCGAGAAAAAATTTTGTCACTCATGGACGTCCTCCTTAATATATTTTAAATAAATTAATACATTACAGGACACATCCTAAAGATGAACTGCCGATGAACACATGCTTTTTCTCTCAACTCGACCGCGAGCAGATAGTTTAAATTTTATTGAATACCGTGAGGTAAGGCACGCATTTTACTTAAGTATAGCCCAAAAAAGTCAAATTTCAAGCAGCCTTTCTCAGAGGAAATAAGACAAGATTACCATTTTTCGTGAAGACGTCTTTAGTTTCACGCGCCTTGTAAGAAAAGAGATTGCATCAGGCCGTTTCCTCTTCGATCAGCTGCCATTCCGCGTAACTTTCTTTTCTGCTGTCAAGTTTTCCCCCCTTTAATCTTATCCTGGTCTTTTGGGGATGGGTTTTTACGGTTATGAAGACGCGAACCAGGTTTGCTATCGTTGCCTCCTGGAACGTGAACTCCTGTCCGCCCTTCATGATCACCGTGGTCCTCACGTGCCTGTGACCGTCGGGAATTTCGGAGACCACTTCCATGATTTCCTCGTTCGGGATAATCATTGCGCATCCTCTCTTTCTGAAGTCCCGGAGAGCCGTCCGGTCCGTTAACTATTATTATATAATTATAACTAGAAGGCGACATGCATGGACACTGAACTTTCCACATTCATCGGCGCGATGATCGGAACTGCAGTCGGCGATTCACTGGGTGTCCGCCGCGAGGGTTCATCCGCATTTCGCGAAATAAAAGATATCGCACCGAAGTACTCGGACGACACGGCCATGATGATAGGAGTGGCAGAGTCCCTCATCGAATGCCGGGGATTCGACGGCGGTCATATGGCGCGCACGTTCATAGAAAATTACGAGAAAGAACCCTGGCGCGGCTATGGAGCGGGACCGCAGCGGATATTCAAAATGATCCGGGCAGGCAGAAAGTGGTCCGAAAAACTGGACAGAGAACTTTACCCGGGCGGCTCCTACGGGAACGGGGCAGCCATGAGGGCCGCGCCGATTGGACTGTTCTATCACGACAATGCCGAAAAGGTTCGCGAAGTCGCGTATGGATCGGGCGGGATCACCCACAACCATGCGCTGGCGCTTGAGGGCGCCGCTATCATCGCCTATGCCGTTGCGCGCATGGCGCATGTGGAACGCCCGAACGTCAGGAAGCACGAATTCATCGAAGAACTGAAACGCTTTACGCACTATGACCTCTACCGGAAGAAACTCGGCATCGCCCACAAACTGCTTGACACGGGCGCGGAGCGCTATGAAGTCGTGAGACAACTCGGCAATGGGATCGAAGCGTACAACTCGGTGCCCACTGCGGTCTATGCTTTTTTAGCAAATCCGGATTTCGAAAGCTCGACAATCTACGCCGTGAGTCTGGGCGGCGACGCCGATACCATAGGCGCGATGACGGGAGCGATAGCGGGCGCGTGCTACGGCATCGCGGAAATCCCCGGACGATGGAGAGTCACCGTTGAAAGCGGGGAGTATATAGAACGGCTGGCGAGGAAGCTGTGGGAAGCGCGCAGAGCGGTCGCAGTAGGCTGAAAACATGAATGTGAGAGAAATCGGCTCATTCGGAGGCTCTAAGGAGATCGTTGACGCACTGTCTTCCGCGGGCGTCACCGAGTTCTATCCACCTCAAGCACTTGCCATCAAAGCGGGCCTGCTGGCGGGTGATGAATCGTTCGTGATTTCATCTCCAACGGCATCGGGAAAGACGCTTATCGCCGAAATTGCGGCGCTCAAGGTTTTTTTTGAAAGGCGCGGGAAGATTGTTTATACCGTGCCCCTCAGGGCCCTGGCGCGAGAAAAGTATGACGACTTCACCCGAAAATATGCAGGCACCGGTCTGAAGGTGGCGCAGAGTACGGGTGATTACGACAGCGCCGCGCCGTGGCTCCGCGACGCAGATATTATTATTTCGACCAACGAAAAAATCGACTCTCTCATAAGGCACCGGGCGCCCTGGCTCCCCGGTGTAAGTCTTGTGGTGGCCGACGAGGTCCATCTCATGGGAGACGAGAGCCGCGGTCCGACGCTCGAGATCGTGCTGACGCGGCTTATGTGGCGAAACACCCGACTCAGACTACTGGCGCTGAGTGCCACGATCCCGAACGCCGCTGAGATCGCACAGTGGCTCGGTGCCAGGCTTGTGCAGTCAGACTGGAGGCCGGTGCCGCTTCGCGAAGGCGTCTATTACGGCGAAGCAGTGATCTTTAATGACGGGACGGTCACATGGGTCGAGAGGGAAAGCCCCGACGACGCGGTTAGCATCGCCCTCGATACTATCCGCGACGGGGGTCAGGCGCTTGTCTTTGTGAATACGAGAAAGGCAGCTGAGTCCACAGCGCTCAAATCCTCATCGAAGATCGGTCCCCTGCTCGGGGATCAGGAAAAGAAAATGCTCGAAAAATTGTCGAAAGAACTTGCTGCCGGGTCCTTGGAGCCGACCCGCCTCGGCAAAAAGATCGCCGAACTTGCGGAGAGCGGCGTCGCGTTCCATCATGCCGGAGTTCTTTCGTCCCAGAGGCGGCTTATCGAAGACGCTTTCAGGGCGAACAGAATAAAGCTCGTGGCGGCAACCACCACCCTCGCTATGGGGCTGAACCTGCCGTCACGACGGGTGATTATCCGCGATTGGTGGCGTTACGAGTCGGGAGCCGGCATGCGTCCCTTGCCCGTGCTCGAAATCAAACAGATGGCGGGACGGGCGGGCAGGCCGGGTTTCGATAAATACGGGGAAGCCGTTCTGGTCGCCCGGAACAAGAGGGATGAACGTCACCTTTTCGAAAACTACATCAAAGGAGAGCCTGAAGACATAGAATCGCAACTCGAGAACGAGTCCGTGCTCAGGGCCCACATCCTGGCGTCGATCGCCGGAGGGTTCACGAAAAATCGTGAGGATCTGAACGATTTTCTCGCCCACACCTTCTACGCCCGCCGGAAGGATAAGGTGCGTCTTGCGTCTATGACCGACGGCATTGTGCACTTCCTTATTCGAGAGGACATGGTAAAGGCGGATATGGGACTCTCCGCCACGCGCTTCGGCCACCGCGTGTCCGAACTCTACATAGATCCTCTCACCGGCGTAATGCTCAGAGACGCTCTCCGCACCCCTGAGGAAAAACTGCCGTTCCCCTTGCTCCACATGATAGCGCGCACGCCCGACATGATGGTGCTGCAGCTCAAGAAAAAGGACGTCGACCGCGTGCTTGAGGTCTATTCAGCAAACGCAAAAGCGCTGTTGATTCCCGATGAGGAACGGCATCCGACCGAGGAGCTTCTCGGCCAGATCAAGACCGCATGGCTGCTGGTGCAGTGGGTCTCGGAAACTCCCGAGGACGGAATAACCGGGTTATTCGACGTGGGACCGGGAGACCTCCATACGATAGTGGAGCTTTCGGATTGGCTCCTCTACGCCGCGTCTGAGATAGCGAAAATATTCAACCTCAAAAAAGAACAGCGCATAATTTCCTTTTTGCGCATACGGGTTGCCTACGGCGTCAAAGAAGAACTCATCCCCCTTGTAGCGCTCAAAGGCATCGGACGAATACGGGCGAGGAACCTGTTTAACGCCGGGTACAAGACCCGGGAGGATATCGGGAAAGCAACGGTTGCTGAGCTTGAAAAGATCCCGACGGTGGGTAGGAAAATCGCAGAGGATATCAGGAGACAGGCAATACTAAGCACGGAGCAAAGCGCATAAGCGTAGAGTCGAGGTAAAGAGGTGAGATGAGAGTTCCGTATTCCATGTCTTATGCCTTATGCTCCATGCCCCAGAGTCTCATCGAACTAACCATGAAGAAGAAAGACATCGTCACCATGTTACTGAAAAGATACGGCGGCAGGTACTCCACGGAGCTCGGCATAGATATCTCCGTCCGGAAGCCGAACGAGATTTTCAAGTGGTTCCTCGCATCCGTACTTTTCGGAGCTCGAATTTCTGAAAGTATCGTAATGAAGACGTATCGGGAATTTGAGGGTCAGGGAATCCTTTCGCCCGAAGCCATACTGAAAACGGGCTGGGACGGCCTCGTACAGGTTCTGGATAGAGGCGGTTACGTGCGTTACGATTTCAAGACCGCAACAAAGCTCCTGGACATGAGTAAAGCCTTGATGGATAAGTACGCGGGAAGTCTGAATACTCTCCACGCGTCGGCGTCGAACCCTGAAGACCTCGAAGAAAAGCTCAAATCGCTTGCCAAAGGCATCGGAGACGTTACGGTAAATATTTTCCTTAGAGAGTTGAGAGGAATCTGGGAAAAGGCTGATCCCCTTCCTTTGGACCTAGTCACCAAAGCGGCCAGGCACAATGGGATCATATTTGCAAACATAGATGACAAGAAAAAAGTCCTGACGCTCCTGAAACAGACGTGGAAGGACGCCGGAATGAGGGGAAAAGACTTCTCCGATTTCGAGGCGGCGCTTATCAGGGCGGGCAAAGAACTCAGAAGAAGTAAGATGCCGGTATAAACGTCTTAACGGAAAATCTCGTCTCAAGGAGTAACCTGCTTCGGATAAGGCAAAGATGTGCGTTTGAATTATTCGTTCACGCTTCACCAGGGCTACTCCATTTTCCCTATGGGAGAAACCTCATGCTCCTGATTGTCCACGGCGGCGCGGGGAATAGAAAGCCTTCACAGAAAGCGCTTAAAATTCTTTCCGAGTCCCTCGCAGCGGGTTACGAGGTCTTAAAGCTCGGAGGCAGCGCAATGGATGCGGTGGTCATGGCAATAACCACGCTCGAAAACTCGGGCATATTCAACGCAGGCTTGGGAGGCAACCTTCAATTCGACGGCGTGCGCAGGCTCGATGCATCTCTGATGGAGGGTAAGGACCTGAAAGCGGGGGCCGTGATCGGGCTTGAACGAATACGAAACCCCATACTGGGGGCGCGGATAGTCATGGATACTCCCCATGTGATGTTTACCAATAGGGGAGCGCGGACGTTGATGAAAGGCCTTGCTCCACTGCCGAAACCCGACAAAAAGGCGCTGAACAAACTCGGACGGACAAAAAAGCGGGCGAAAAGAGTACTCACATTGTACAACCGGTACTTCTCTACCGTCGGCGCCGTCGCAATGGATGCGCACGGAGATGTTGCCGCCGGTTCTTCCACCGGCGGAACATCAGCCATGCTTCCCGGGAGGGTCGGAGATACGCCGGTCATCGGTGCGGGAGCGTACGCGGACAATTCATCGGGGGCTGTATCATGTACCGGCAAAGGCGAATCGATAATCCGACGGGCTCTTGCCAAGGAGATATGCATGAACCTTGACATTCTTCCGCCTTTCCGGGCGGCCCGGGTATCCTTAAAGAGGATCCTGAGCATAAGCGGAGAAGCCGGCGTCATCGCGATTAACAGGAGAGGAAAATTCGTTATTGCCCACACTACGCGCTATATGGCGTCGGGATATGTACGTAAAAACAAACAACTCATTCGTGAAAAGTTCATGCGCGTGGAAAAATGATTCAACGGAAAAAAATGAAACGCCATTAAACTGTACTTTAGTAGTATGGTCGTATTATTGACTCCTGCTCAATCTATGCTAAGCTTTTATTAAGCTTGTTCACAGGGCGATCATGGCGAATAAACAGACCAAGGCCTTTCACACTATGACGAGACCAAGACGAGACACCAACGAGAGCACAATCCTTCCCACCCCTTATAAGCAATTTACCGACCGTATGATGAGACTTAAAAAAAATCAACACGAGAAAGGAGGTGAACGATATGAACAAGCTGGTATTGCTGCCGGCACTTATTCTTTTGTTCGGCCTCTCCACCGGGTGCGCTACGAAACAGTGGGTCAACGAAGAACTGGGCAAGATGAATGAAAGGATCAACAAGCTCGAGTCCCAGGGTACCGCTGCTGCAGGGCAAGAGGTAAAGAAAGCCACGGAAGCCGCCGAACAGGCTCAAGCAGCGGAGAAGAAGGCAGAGGAAGCTGCCGCCGAAGCTGCAGCTTCGGCGAAGAAATGTGAATCGGCTTCTGCGCAATGCGCTTCCGCCGAGAAGAAGGCGGAGACGGCCGCAGAAAAAGCGGCTAAATCCTTCGAACTCATGCAAAAGAAGTAAGACATCTTTACGGGGTCTAAAAAGATCATGCCTTTAGACCCCGTTCTTATTTATTTGGTAATATCTACCGGCATTCCTTGTTTTTTCTTCACCGCCCGGGCAAGCCTGTTCGTATTCACCTTTCCCATCAGGTTCCTTTTCATGAGGAGATTCACCGCCTCATTGAAGTAGTTGAGGTTCGTTGCTTGATAGTCTCTGTGGACTTCAATGTAGACTTTGTCTTTTCTCACTCCCACTTTCACCGGTTGACGTACGACCGTCACCTTCATACCCTTCGGGACGAGTTGATACAGTCTCGGAATGTCCTCGGGGTACAGCCTGATGCAGCCATGGCTGGATCTTCTGCCTACCCCCCAGGGCTTGTTTGTGCCGTGAATCAGGATTGTTTCGAGTGAAAGCCTCAAGGCGTGTGAGCCAAGAGGGTTATCGGGACCGGGCGGCACCACGCTGGGCTGGCCGGGCCGCTCTTTTTTTATTGATTCCGGAACGTACCAGGTAGGCGCAACGATCTTTTTTATGACCTTGAATTGGCCGACCGGCGTGTCGAACCCTTCGTCACCGAGGCCGATGGGGAACGTCGTTACCTTCACTGATTTTCTTTCCCGGAAGAAATAATAAAGCCTGAATTCGGAAAGATTGATAATAATGCTGTCATGAGCAGCGATATCGGGCAGGATCCATGACGTCGGGATTTTGACAAGCGCGCCCTTGCCGGGGACAAAGGGATCGAGACCTGGGTTGGCGTCTGTTATCTCGTTGTACCCGAGATCGAATTTTCGAGCAATTTCTATCAGGGATTCTCCCGCGTGTACTCTATACGTTTTCGCGATGCCGACTACCGTACTACTTTTATCGTAGGAATATATTTTATATATTGCCCTCGCTGGTGCGGAAAGGAGAACAAGATATATAATGAGAATTGCTGCAATAAAAAGAATTATCTTTTTCATATCCTTTGCAAGAACCTGCCTTCTCCAAGAATACATCGGGAGAAAGGACAGTGCTTAATCTTCTCTATGACCAAGTATAGCACCTGAAACAAGCTGGCAACATCGTGCATAAAAGACGCATTGAGAACCCGAAAATCAAACGTGAAATACAGGAAAACATGACGTGCATCATGACGTATGCGCAAAGACCTTCCGCACTTTATTGACGATGAGATAATTATCCCGGCGAGATATCAAAGAAAGGATGGGAAAATCGGAACAACCTTAAGTCAGCGCTTCATCGTGCAACAAGATTGTCCCGCATCTCCTTAAGGAAATGCTCGTGTTGTTACAGCGCTGCCGCGACCGGAGTTCCGATATTTAAAAAGGAAAACCGCTTTCAGCGGACGGCCACCCCGGGCTCGTATTCGGTACCGGCGATATAGTTTTCGAGGTCCTGGATCGCCGCTTCCTGCTCGGAGATGATCGCATTGACAACATCGCCGATGCTCACGAGCCCGATGAGTAGACCCTTATCGACGACCGGAACATGGCGTATGTGGTTTCTCGTCATCACCACCATGCATTCCCTGATGGACTTCTCCGGTTCTATGCAGATCGGCGGGCTCGTCATGAGTTCTCTCACCGAGGTGTTCTTCGAGGATTTTCCCTTGAGAATGACCTTTCGTGCGTAATCCCGCTCCGAAAAGACCCCCACGAGCTGCCCATGGTCGATGACAAGAAGAGCCCCGACGTTCTTGGCTGCCATGATCTCGAGGGCGTCATACGCCGTCACTTCGGGATCAACGTACCAGAAATCATGACCCTTTGAGCGCAGCACCTGTTTAACGGTAATAGATGCATACATAGCGAATGCCCCCTTTCACCATAAAATCAGCATCGATCTCATCGTCTCTGCGATAAAAACATAAACACCCAGGAAATCCTGATGTTGAAATCCCAAGGGAATTTCACCCAGAAGGATCCGCCTGGATCGAGATTAGGAGATTACACATACGAGTACATTTCCGCGTCTTTGTGCTCACCTTATTACTGCCGAAATAAGAAGCCGAGCATACCAAAGACATTTCTTCGGCAGCTCGGCTCCTTCTCCCCCCAACAACACCCACTGCTGTCATTAGCGGTCATCTAACTCTGTTAATAATGCGGCCTGTTTCTACATAACCAAAAGAACGCCATCACTGCATCCGCAATCTGCCGAAGCGGGTCTTCTTTGTAATGTTGATCATTCTATAACACGTAGGCATGTGCTTGTCAAATTCTAATTACAACTAGCAGGCAATCTACATCCACTTTTTTAATGGAAAATTGCCGCTGAATCTGGCAATAAGCCGGGGCAACAGTAATACGGGTGCGCTGTCATCTTTCCTGTCCCTCTACGGCACGCACCGTCCTTTCCGTATGATACACTTTTTACATCAGGGTACGGAGAACCTGCGATTCATGATATATGGAATGGCTGCAGACGCTGTTGTTTGTATTCACCTTGGGTGGATAGTCTTTCTCATTACCGGCGCCTACTGGGGCAGAAAGAACAGAGCCGTCATGGCGATACACGCTGCAGGACTCTTCTTCGCCGTGATCAGCCAGGTGTTCGGCTGGTACTGTCCTCTCACGGACCTTGAAGTCTGGCTCAGGGAAAAACAGAATCCATTGGCGGCCTATCCGGGATCATTTATTGCCCATTATGCGGAAAAGCTGGTCTATCTTGAAGTTCCTCCACTGATCGTATTCTCGCTGACATTGGCTATTGCGGCTTTCACCACGCTTATTTACCTGAAAGCGCTGACGAAGAAAATCGCCTGAAGTAATGCGGCCTCCCGGCGCAGTCGCGGAGGGTAAAGTCCGGAAAACAGTCCTCACTGCCGGACCATACGCTCGCCCTTGGCGATCACGGCGATCCCCGAAGGGTCGAGGTGGCACCTGCACCTACGCCGGTCCGCCTCGGCGTCGAATCCGATCTCTTCCCCTTCGGCAATGATATTGAACTTGTCTACGATTACTCTTTTCAGACGGCAGCCATTGCCGATAACCGTGTGGTCCATGATGATGCTCTCCTCGATACTCGCTCCTCCCTCGATGATCACATCTCTTCTGATTACGGAATTGACGATCCGAGCACTCTTGACCATCACGCCTTCGGAGATGATGCTGTTCTTTATCTCTCCGCCCAGTATCTTTGCCGCCGGGCCCTCATAGCTCGCGGGATGGATAGGCCAGAGCTTGTTGCTGAGGTCGAACCGGGGGAACTCCCCGAGCATATCCATGTGGGAGTTAAAAAAGGAAGCTATCGTCCCAACGTCTCTCCAGTATCCTTCCTCTTCATAGGGCATCGTCCCGGGCACTACGTTCCCGCCGAAATCATAGGCAAACACCCGCGCTGAGTTGATGAGGTCGGGGATTATGTGGGCCCCAAAATCGCGCTGGCCGCCTCCCTGCGCCTTTACGAGCGCTGCAAGGAGGGTGTCTGTATTGAAGACGTAGTTTCCCATCGACACAAAGGCGCGCGAAGGGTCCCCGGGAATGTGGATAGGCCGCTCGGGCTTCTCTAGAAAAGAGATGATCCGCTTAGCGTCGTCCGTCGCGATCACTCCGTAAGACGACGCCAGTTCGAGCGGCACGGTCCTCGCCGCAACCGTGACCGCGGCCCCTTGCTCAAGATGAAAATCGATCATTTGACGGATGTCCATACGGTAAATGTGGTCTGCACCAAATACGAGAATGAGCTCGGGGTTGTGATCGTAGATGAGATTGATATTCTGTGACACCGCATCCGCCGTGCCCTGGAACCACTCGGGGCCCATACGCATCTGCGGCGGTACGACGGTGACGAAATGGTCCTTCACCACGGGTGATAATACCCAGTTCTCCCGTACATGCTCGATCAATGACTGCGACATATACTGGACGAGGAGGTAATTGGAGAAAATACGGGAGTTCACAAGGTTGCTCAGCACAAAATCGATTATCCGATACCTGCCGCCGAATGGGACGGCCGGCTTCGAACGGAGAATTGTCAGCGGGTGCAGCCGCTCGCCTCTGCCCCCTGCCAGCACGAACGCAAGAATTTTCGGATGCGCCATATATCTCCTCGAAGGGTCAGGCAATTCTCCCTATCAATTCAATTGTACAGCAGGATGTTCCCAGGCGCAATCTGGACAGGTTTTCCCTGGGGAAAAAACTTCCCCGGGCTGGATGCGGCAGGGGCCGCCTGCCTGAAGCTGAACCGTCAGTTGAAACGCGGACTATCGAGTGCTGGATTTGAAACAGCCATGGCAATGCACCGCAGAAGACGCAGGACATGGGATGAGAATTCAGTCATCCAAGGTTCAAAACGTCGGATCAAGACCTGTTAAAAATCATCCGCACTACGTCGTCCACCGGCATTTCGCTGATCAGGATATCATCCACGGGCAGGTTCGAAGACAGAATTTTGGAGGCGGCGGACTTCACATGGTCCCGCGGGACTTTGAAAACAACCTTGGCGGGCGTGTATTCAACGATGTCTCCGTACTGTTCCACCTCTCCCCGCGGAATGCCGCTGTCGCTCGCCATGACGGTGAGAAGCTTATGCTGTGCATATCGTTTAATAAGGTCGTCAAGTCTGCCGTCGAATACGATCCTTCCCTGGTCGATGATGATAACGCGCCTGCAGAGCTGGGCGATATCTTCCATATAGTGGGACGTGAGAATAATCGTCGTTTTTTTCAGTTCGTTGTACTTTTTTATGAAATCACGTATATTTTTCTGGGCCACTACATCAAGTCCTATCGTCGGCTCGTCCAAAAACAACACTTTCGGCCTGTGAATGAGCGCCGCCGTGAGCTCACACTTCATTCTCTGGCCCAGCGAGAGCTTGCGGACCGGCACATCCAGTACATCCCGGATACCGAGAAGCTCGCCGAATTCGTCCAGGCTCTGACGGAATTCTTCGTCCGTTACTTCGTAAATTTCCTTGTTGAGCATGAAGCTCTCACGCGGCGGAAGGTCCCACCAGAGCTGGTTCTTCTGGCCCATAACGAGAGCGAAACTCTTCTGATATCCGGCCTGCCGTTTGAAAGGTGTGTACCCCAGGACCCGGGCGTCACCGCTCGTCGGATAAAGAATTCCCGACAAGACCTTGAGCGTGGTCGTTTTGCCGGCTCCGTTCGGGCCGAGAAATCCGACCAGTTCCCCTTCCTCGATGGAAAAGCTTATGTCTTTCACCGCTTCAGTGGTCAGCTTGTCGCGATTGAAGAGGCCTGTTATCGATCCCCAGAGCCCCGGCCGTTTTCTATAATATTCGTAGTTTTTTGAGAGATGCTTTACTTCGACGACGAACATGAATCACCCGCATATGAGGCAAAGTTCGCAATAAACCATTCTAACTCGACGCGCTGCTGTATTTTTTCAAACTTGCCCTCCAGAGAAGCACGGAGAAGCCGAAAAATGCACCACCGTAACATAAAGCGAATACCATCCATCGCCAGTCCAGAATGTGCAATGCGGCCTTGACCGGGAACGCCGTTATGGTAATAATCGGCACAATAAAGGTAAAAATAAGCTGGATAACGGAGGAAAATATTTCCGGAGGGAACCGGCCGATGGTCATCGTTTCGCGGTAGAGCCAGATGAAGTTTTCGCTCTCGATTTTCCAGATCGTGACGCTCGCCGAAATGATATGAATGCCCAGCGCGATGACCATGCCCACAAGAACGAACGCAGAATAGAGCATGATGCCGGACACATCGGGTGGATTCGGCAGTCTCGAGATTGCGTAGACAATAAGGGCTGCGATCGGTACGAGAAAAGCTATGTCGAGGATATCGGTCATTCGGCTCAGAGAGTAGAATAAGGGATTGACGGGCTTGCTCAGGACAAAGTCGAAGTTGCCGCGCTGAATGTCGTAGCGGAACGCATAAATTCCACGAAAGAGCGCCTGGGCGAACACGTCGATCAGGTTGAAGGTCAAAAAGAAAAGGACGACTTCGTACTTCGAATAGCCCGCCAGGGAATCGGTAAAACGGAATATGGAAATTATCAGGAGCAGAAAGAAGCCGAATCTGATGCATTTCCCGACGAAATACGCCCCGGAATCGATCCAGTTGGACAGGTATGAGCCGATCGCCAAACTGCTCAATTGTTTCCATATCCGAAAATATTTTTTTACGAGATGCCGCATTTCACGGAACCGTGCCGCCGGAACATGGCCGGCCTTATATTCCCTCGCCTGTGTATTTCTGGAGGCCCGTCCGCCAGACGAACATGACGACAAGGCCGAATGCCCCGATCCAGAACATCTGTGCGACTATGCCCAGCAGCGCGCCGGCAATGGTCAACCGGCCGAGATATATCTGCATGGGCAGGAACACGATATGCGCAAAGGGCAGACATTTGAGAAAGATGAGAAATCCGGCAGGCAGTATGTCCAGCGGAAAGTACGCGCCTGATGCAAACTCGAGAATCCATTCGAATAGAAATCGCGGCCCCATTGCCTCCCTGGACCAGAACGCGAAAAGACTTACCAGATAACTGAGCATGAAATAAAGAGCCGACGCGAGAACAAGGGATGTAAAGAACAGCGTAAGCATCACCGCGTCCGATTGAACGAATATGTCCACATTCAAAAGCAGGGCAAAGAGGCAAACCTCCACTGTTGATGTGAGCAGATAGACGCTTCTTTGAGCGAGTTCGGACGAAAAGGTGCGCAAAAAATGGTTCACGGGCATGGTGAGATAGGCGGAGAAAGACCCGTCGTTTATGTCTGTGGCGACCTGCCGCGACTGGGTGCCGAAGACGACCGCGCGCAGGACATTGATGCCGAAAACATAGGTGATGAGCTCAGTCCGTGTGTAGCCTGCAAAAGCGCCGCTCCTGGCAGTCAGCGTGAGCCAGACGAAATACAGCAGCAGCATGACGGTGATGTTTCTCAGCCGCCCGAGAAAAAAATTGAACCGGTATTCCAGTTCTTTCTGCCAGCTGATGGTAAAGATGGCCCGATATTTTCTCAGAGCCGTCATTCTCGCGTCCCCTTGTGCCCGTTTCGGCCGCGCGTACGCCGAAATGTGTGCGCCAGGATTTATTTCGTCCAGTGCAGTTTCTCAACAACGATGAAGCTCCTCGTCGATTTCACGTCGGTACTGCCCTGTATGTTCTCCATGATCAGACGGTCAAGGCTCTCCAGCGACAAAGCCTGCACCTTTGCAATGATATCAGTCTCGCCGTAGACCGCGGCAGCTTCCTTTACTTCGGGGTATTTGCGGAGCTCATCAATAACTGCGCTTGAACGCTTGGCGGGGACGGTAATGAGCACAAACGCGGTAACCATGGAGACTCCTCCCTTCAAAACTATCTACTTTAGTTTGAATTTTTCTACCCTGCGTCTTCGTTGAATCATGTGTTCTCCGTACTAATCTAAATTATAACACTCGCATCCCGTTATTCTTCCACATCAGGCATACGATCATGGTTCAGATCAGCGCCATGAAATATGATCCTTCCGATATAGTCCTTGAGCTCATCGGAAGCTTTCAGAAATGCCTCGACCACGGCGGGATCGAACAATTTCCCGGACGCGGGAAGAATTTCTTCGATCGCGTTCTCGAAGGTGACGGCGTTCCGATAGGGCCGCTTCACCGTAAGCGCATCGAGCGCGTCTGCCACGGCGAAGACCCTGGCCCCGTGGGGAATTTCTTCTCCCTTAAGGCCTCGGGGATAACCCGTGCCGTCGAAATGCTCATGATGGGCGCGTATGATGTCCGCAGCCCTGGAAAAGTAGCCGATGTGGCTGATGATGCGGTAGCCGATGTCGGGATGTTGATGCATGATGTCCCGCTCTTCGGCAGTGAGCGGGCCGGTTTTGAGAAGCACGGCATCGGGAACGCCGATCTTGCCGATATCGTGGAGCAGGGCGCCGCAGTAGAGGTCGACGAGTTCTCTGCCCCTGACGCCGCAGGCATTGCCGATGATCAGCGAGAACTGGGTCACTCTCAGTGAATGGTTCCTGACTTCGTGTTCGCGGGCGTCTATGGCATTGACGAATGCTTCAAGGGTCACAAGGTAGGCCGTATCGATGTGATGGACGATGCCCTCGAGGTAGGTGTCGACGAAATAGCAGTGTTCGCAGCGGTACGTTCCGTCTTTTCTTCTGACATACCGGTTTTCTTCGATCTCCGTGCCGCAGTTCGGACACGAGAGGACCTGCTCCTGGTTAGGTGCCATATTTTGAGAGTATCAATACGCGGGGAGTTTGTCAATATTGATGAGAATGCAGGGCGGGAACCACGTCTACGAGGCAATATCCGCACGCGCCGTGAAGTACAGCGATTTACTGTGACGTTTCCTTCTTATTTTCTTCTATCAATACGAGAAGATCCTTCACTCTCCTCGGCTGCGCTGATTTCCCGGAGCAGCCCTTTCGCGCGAACTGCGGACGGGGCATCAGCGACCTCAGGAGTTTCCTCACGTGATCCTCAGGGTTAACGAGGGCTTCTCCGGCTGCCTGAGGCGACCGTTCCTCCTCGGGAAGGGCGGAAAGGTAAATGCCGGTTCTTGCGGAAAATCTCCGTTCCCTTACTTTCCCGCGGTTCTTCCGACCTCTGCCCGCTTTATCGGTTTGTTTTATTTTATCCATATCCGGACAACTTTCTTAAATGCCTACTTTTCACCTTTCACACGGGATATTTTATCGTGGTTCCGCCATCCTTTGCGGTCTCGACTTCCCGTGCCGTACGTTCGCATAACGTTCTCGAACCGCGCTACGCTGAATTGACAGGTTCCCCTTCTCCGGCTTTTCTCCATCCTTCCCGAGCGAGACGTTCCATTCTTCGTATACCCCATACCTTGAATTCGTCGAAATACTTTTTCGGGTCCGACTTCGCATATTTCAAAATTTTCTGTCGCTCCCGTGCCGAGTCGATAATATCCGTAGGCGTCATTCCATTCCACGTGCAGTATCCCTCGTCGAAAAGGTAGTCGGGAGTGACCTGCGAACCGGGTTTCTGAACCCTGTGCATCATGAAACGGGCAATCTCCATATCATATTCAATCACCCACCCGTTGTCTCTGATCATTGTCAGGGGATCGAAAGCGGCGCCCGCCGAACACTCAGGGCAGTATAGTTTTCTCACCGCTTCCGCCGGCAGCACCGAGTCCCTGTAATGAAAGTGGGCCGACTGCGCCCCGCAACTGCACACCACAGCATGGTCCATACACATAGTGGCCTCCGTTTCAATTTAGAATTATTATAATTTGAAATAAGAATACAATACAGGAGTGTTTTTGTCAAGTTTATGAAGAAAAATTTGCTTCGGATTGTTCATTCTTTTGTATTGCATTTCAATTGAGGGAATGGAGAAAAAGGGCTTTTTTGAACCATCAGATGGCATTTTTTTTGCCGCCGCGCCAAAAGTTGATGTCTTCCCCTTTTTTCATGGTTGAGTTCTGCTTCCATACACTCGCCCTCCACGGGATTTCCTTGGATATCAACGGTTATGCTTTTATAATTATCTCATGAGAAGAATACTGCATGTGGACATGGACGCTTTCTTCGCGGCCGTGGAACAGAAAAGGCGCCCGGAACTCACCGGCAGGCCCGTAGTCGTGGGCGGAAGCGGAGACCCCACGAAACGAGGTGTAGTTTCCACGGCATCCTACGAAGCGCGGACCTTCGGCATCCACTCCGCTATGCCCCTGAGAACTGCTTACAACCTCTGTCCGCAGGCTGTCTTTTTGCCCGTTGATTACACCGAATATTCAAGGGTTTCCCATATCATCAAGAACGTGCTCTGGGAATTCAGTCCCGTAATGGAAGACGTCGGAATCGACGAGGCCTTTCTCGACATCTCCGGTTCAGAGAGGCCTTCCAAAGAAATCGCGGCGGGGATTAAAACGAGAATCCGGGAGGAAACGGGCCTTACCTGCTCCATCGGCATCGGTCCCAACAAACTCCTTGCGAAGATCGCTTCGGACATGCAGAAGCCAGACGGCCTGACGATCATCGGCGAAAACGACGTTGCAGCGAAAATCTGGCCCTTCCCGGTAAGAACGCTCCGGGGCGTGGGGCCCAAGACCGAAGCACACCTGAACGCCATGGGAATAAAAACCGTGGGAGATCTCGCCGCGATTACTTCCGAGGTGCTTGAGAAGCGTTTCGGAAAATCCTATGGACGATACCTCTACGAGGCGTCCCGGGGGATCGACGATCGTCCGCTCGTAACTCATCGGGAGCCCAAGTCCATGAGCAGGGAGACCACCTTCGAACGAGACGTGTCCGACTGGCAGGTGCTTGCGAAAACGCTCGTCGGCCTCGAAAAAGGAGTCGTAGAGGACATTCTCCGGCACGGATACCGGGCGAAAACCGTTACGGTCAAGATCAGGTTCAGCGACTTCGAGACCCGGTCGAGGGCGAAGACCATGGAGGACTATGTGGATTCGGAAGATGAAATTCGTAAGGCGGCCTTTGAATGCCTCAACAGGTTCGAATTTAAAAAGAAGGTCCGGCTGGTCGGCATGCGGTTGAGCGGGTTGAAGAAGACGTGAGGAATTTTCGGGAAGTTGGCTGAAGGCAACAGGCCTGGTCAATATTTGCTAGACTTCCTTCTGCCCGGATTCTCCATTATCGTCATTTTCCGGCCTTTCTATAGCCTTTAAGAGAGACGAAAGTTCTTCTTGCGTGACGGCGTATTCGGTCCTGCAGAACTGGCACTGGATGCTCGCGGTCTCATCTTTTCGGATAAGCTCTTCAATCTCATTCTTTCCAATGGCGACCAGCGCGTCCATGACCCGCTCCTTGCTGCAGGGGCAGTAATAACTCACATCTCTCTTTTCGAGGATGTCCAGAGGCATGCCGGTCGCCTCTTCCATGATCTTCTCCGGGCCGAAGCCGTCGAGTATCATGGCGCTTGCGGTCTTGACTCCCCGTAATCTCTCTTCGAGATAACTTACGGTATCATCGCTCGCTCCGGGAAGGGCCTGAATCATGAATCCTCCGCTTGCTTTTACCTTGTTGTCGGTATCGACGTACACTCCGAGAGAGACAGCCGCGGGGATCTGTTCCGATACATTGAGGTAATAGGCGAGGTCTGTCGCGATTTCGCCGCTCTGCAGCGGCACGCTTCCCCGGTAGTATTCTCTTAAACCGAGGTCCTTGATCACCGTCAGCACGCCCTTGCCCACTGCCCGGCCCACATCCAGTTTTCCGTCTTTCAATTCGAGGTGAATGTGCGGCCTCTTTATGAGGACCCGCACACGGCTGAGCCAATCGGCCTCGGCGACGATCTCCTGAATCGGTCCGTCTCCCGTTATTTGTACGATGATTTTTTGGCCGTTTTTGAGCAGAGACGAAAGGAGCACAGCGCCGCTGATCGCCCTTCCGAGCGCTGCTGCGGCAGTGGGATAGGCATTGTGAATTGAGCGGGCCCTCTCGACCGTCTCCGTATCGACAAGGCCGGCGATGAGAAGAGTCTTGTCCTTAGACATTCCTTTCACAAGCTGATCCATTTTTATCACCGCAAAATAACTAAGGCGCCCTCTTTCGGCTGAGGAACGTTCATTGCCGGTAATCAACGTTTTTTACGCGACAGTCTGAAGCTTTCTTTTTTTATTATAGTTTATTTTCGGCCGACGCGGACAACCCGGCGGAGTACGGGGAGAGATCAGGATGCACGTTGCGGTTCCTGCCGAGAGTGAACTACGAGATAACCGGAGATGAGTATCAGCAGTCCACCGACAGCGGCACCAAAGGCTGGTTTCTCGGAAAGGAATAAAAAAGCGAGCGGAACGGCGGAAAGCGGCTCGATGTAGCCCAGAATAGCCGCATGCTGGGCAATGACTTTTCTGAGGGCGCTGAAGTATAGGAGGGGCGCAAGGGTGGAGTGCAGGCACCCTGTAACAGCAAGAAGCGCAGCGGCTCGCAACGTCATGTGACAATCCGCAGTAAGTGCGGCAGGGGCGGTAGCCACGACAGTGATCCAGAGCTGAAGGATGATCGCCTTGTGATGCATCAGCAGCTGGCTGAGTCTCCGCGAAAAGATGATCACCAAGGCATATGCCACGCCCGACGTCGTTCCGGCGATGATGCCGGCGGTGTGAGCTCCATGGAGGTCGATTCCTCCGCTCGAGACCACTATCAGGCCCATTCCCAGCACCGCTATGGGAAGGGAAATCAGCGTTATCCGCTGCAGGCGTTCGGATATCAGGAACGGCGCGAGCGCGGCGACGATCACCGGCGCGGTGTAATGCGTAAAAACGGCGTTCGAGACTGTGGTATGGCCCAATGAGTAAAAATAGCTGAGGTTGTTCGTGATGGATGCAGCAGCCAAGACGGCGAAAAGAGGCCACGACGCGGTGCTGAGCATCGAATCGGGGAAATATCCCCTGATCTTCAGAACGACCGGTACGATAAACCCCGCGATGAGGGACGTGGAAAAAAGGACCACCACCGGCGGCAACCCCATCCAGCGTATCAGCAAACCCCAGGTACTCCAGATGAGCATGGCCGCCACGATCTTGAGGTAATGTTTCATGGCAAAAAAGAAGACAGAGATCGGGAGACAGAATGCAGACTACCACAGCTTACCGTAGTCTGTCTGTCGCCTGCCTTCTGTCTTCCATTGTCTGACTTTCGTCCTGACTTCCGAATTCCTACGTTCCCATCTCCCATGATGCAAGGTACTTCTTCTGCTCGGGAGTAAGTTTGTCGATGCGGACTCCCATTGCGTTGAGCTTGAGACGCGCGATCTCCTTGTCGATGTTCCCGGGCACCGCGTAGACGTCCTTTTTGAGCTTCGTGCTGTTTTTCAGCATATACTCGGCCGAGAGCGCCTGGTTGGCGAAGCTCATGTCCATAACGCTCGAGGGATGGCCTTCGGCGGAAGCAAGGTTGATAAGCCTTCCTTCCCCAAGTACATTGATCTTTCTGCCATCGGACATAGTATACTCTTCGACGAACTCGCGGATCTGCCGTTTTTTCTTCTTCATCTTGTCGAGCGTCTTAAGGTCGATCTCGACGTTGAAGTGGCCCGTATTGCAGACGATTGCGCCGTCTTTCATGGCCCGGAAGTGCTCGGCCCGGATCACCTTGATATCTCCGGTGACCGTGACGAAGATGTCGCCGATCCTGGCCGCCTCGGCCATCGACATGACCCGGAAGCCATCCATAACGGCCTCGATGGCTTTGAGCGGATCGACTTCGGTCACGACCACGTTCGCGCCCATGCCCCGGGCCCGCGAGGCAAGCCCCCTGCCGCACCAGCCGTAGCCAGCGACCACAAAGACGGAGCCCGCGAGGAGCCGGTTCGTGGCGCGCAGCACGCCGTCGATGGTCGACTGGCCTGTGCCGTAACGGTTGTCGAAAAAGTGCTTGGTCTGGGCGTCGTTTACCGCGATGATCGGATATTTGAGCACGCCCGTGTTGGCCATGCTGCGGAGCCTGATAACGCCCGTGGTGGTCTCTTCCGTACCGCCGATGACGCCCGGGAGCAGGTTCTTACGCTTCGTATGAAGCACTGAAACGAGGTCGGCGCCGTCGTCCATGGTCATCATGGGTTTTGTGTCGAGCGCAGCCATGATGTGTCTGTAGTAGGTCTTGCCGTCTTCCCCCTTGATCGAAAATGTCGGGATCTTATCATGCTTCACGAGCGATGCCGCCACGTCGTCCTGCGTCGAGAGCGGGTTCGACGCGCAGAGCACAACCTCGGCGCCGCCGGCCTTGAGCGTCTGCATGAGGGATGCGGTCTCGGTGGTCACGTGCAGGCAGGCAGCGAGGCGCACGCCTTTGAGCG
>JAWOJY010000108.1:0-4268 GCA_033854515.1 Nitrospirota bacterium | reverse complement strand
TAAAAAAATTATTGATAAAGGAGCGCGAGCACGCCCACATCGACGATTTGACGGGAGCCGAGAAGGTCGGGTTCTTTTATGAGCAAGCACAGATTGAAATCGAAAGATCGGCCATACATAAACGGCCTCTCACTCTCGCTTACCTCGATATCGTTGATTTAACGCATGTAAATGAAATCCTCGGCTATAGCACTGGCGATTACCTCCTCAGTGCGGCAGCACACACAATGAGGTCAGCATTGCGGTCAACAGATCTTATTTCGAGAATTGGAGGCGCCGAATTCGCGATTCTTATGCCGGAAACAAACAATGAGAACGCCACCGTTATTATTTACAAAGTTCAGGAGCATCTTTTGGAGATGGTGAAAAAAAACGGCTGGCCGGTAACGTTCAGTGCCGGTGTAGTTACCAGCGAAGGCACGACATGCACAATAAACGAATTGATCAAACAGGCCAAAGATCTTATGAAGGCTGCCAAGGAAAGCGGTAAAAGTATTGTGAAATTCAAAATTTTGGATTTGTCATCAATGGCCTCTTAACAGCCACAAAATGTCTCTCAAGAGCCCAGAGTGACGGTCAGCATAGGGCCGCTTCAACTGCCCGATTACCTTAGGGGCCCTCAGATAGTAACCCGCTCCGGCAAAAATGAACTAAAATTATCAGAATCCGACAGGTGGGCCGGTACTCTTGAGAGCGATGTTGTAAGGGTATTGGTCGAGAACATCTCTGTTCTCCTTTCTCCTGAACAATTTTCCATTACGCGCTGGTCACCCTACTCGGAGAGCCGTGAACCTTCCATGTTCAGGGTCGAAGTGCTAGTGGACCGTTTTGAGGGCACCTTGGGCGGTTCGGTGTCCCTAAGAGCTCAATGGAGCTTATATGACAAAGATAAAGGTCTTCTGCTGAAAAAGGAGTCTGCCATCAACGAGCATGCGAACGACAGCAGCTACGGCGCGCTTGTTGATGCTATGAGCAGCGCTCTTGAGAAAATGAGCCAGGAGATCGCTGATGGAATCACATCTGCTGTGCCTTAGAGCAAATTGACACATTACAAGAGGTACGCAGGATCACTGACGATCATCATTCGACTAGTTGACGCTTGCGCTGGCGGGTGCTATACTCCAAATAGGATAATATTTATCTTTATTATTCTTTAATCGGATTTATATGAATAAGATCAAACATAAACAGGAAAGGGACCTGCATTCACATGACAAGTAAACCAAAAAAAGCACTTGTAGCGGGATCGTCCAGGGGAATAGGGACCATCCTCCATTACAGTAAGGAGAATTCGATGAAAGCTCTTGAGCCTGGAGTATTAGCTCCTGACTTTACTCTTTCATCCACCCCCGACCAGAAAGTATCCCTCTCTGATTTTCGTGGGCAGCCCGTAGTCCTGGTCTTCTATCCGGCCGATTGGAGTCCCGTTTGCAGTGATCAGTTGTCGCTCTATAATGAGTTAAAGCCAGAATTCTCTGAGTTTAAAGCGCAAGTTATTGGTATCTCAGTCGACGGCGTCTGGTGCCATCTTGCTTTCAGCAAAGACCGCAAACTGCAAATACCGCTCCTAGCTGATTTTGAGCCCAAGGGAGCAGTAGCCCGTAAGTACGGTGTCTACAGGGGGAAAGATGGCGAGTCAGAACGGGCATTATTTGTCATCGATGCAGAAGGCATCATTCGTTGGAGTTACGTCTCTCCGGTGGGCATCAATCCGGGCGCCGACGGTATCTTGAAAGCTCTCGAATCGATATCCCGAAGCGAAGAGAGAGACAACGCCTGAAACTGGTTGTTGTCCAAGTGCAGGAGGAATTATGGAAGAATCAACAAAACTAACCCAGCCTGTTTCCGCGCGCGACCACGCTGAAGGGCCTTCTGACGCTCCGTTGACATTAGTGGAATATGGCGATTATCAATGTCCTTATTGCGGAGCTGCCTATCCCGTCGTGAAGCGCTTGCAGAAGAAATTGGGGAAGAAGTTGCGATTTGTGTTTAGAAACTTCCCTGTGACGCAGTCCCACCCCTATGCCCTGATTGCGGCAGAAGCGGCGGAAGCCGCAGCGCTGCAGGGCAAGTTTTGGGAGATGCACGATTTGCTTTATGAAAATCAGACTCGTCTTGAGCCGGACATCATCCCATCATGGGCAAAAAGGATCGGATTGGATCTCGAAAAATTCGGAACTGATATTAAACAGGGCGCTGTTGAACAACAAATCAAGGAAGATCGACAGAGCGGCATTCGCAGTGGTGTCAACGGCACGCCGACCTTTTATATAAACGGAACGCGCTACGACGGCTCGCCAGATTATGATTCGCTCCTGGAGGCCTTGGAGTCCGAATTGGTGGAGCAGCGAACAGTCCTGACATGACCTCGGTTCGGGGGAATCCTTGACGGCTGATAAGGAGTTGACGGGCACTCAGGCGTCACTGCATACATCTCGGGAAACGGTAAGTGATGATGCATGATGCATTGCTTTCTTTTAATGTGGCGGTGCTGTTTCTCCGAAAGGCAGGAAAGAAGATCGTTTATGATACAGGTTCGTGATCCAAAAAGTATTTTCCAAATAGACGGCAGCATCAAGAACGGGAGTTTCCACGGCAGGTGGCATTTCTACTTCGGAGATTACTATGATCCGCGATTCAGGGATTTTGGAACGCTTCGAGTCTTCAACGATGATACATTGACACCCGGGGCTGTCTGGCCCCTTCACCCGCATCGTGATAACGAGGTTGTGACGTATTGTGCGGAGGGAGAGTTCAGACATGCTGACGAACACGGCATAGGCGGTGTTCTCAAGAAAGGATGGGTACAGCACACGACTGTGGGCAGCGGCATGTGGCACTCGGAGATCAATAATCACCCCGATCAGCCGATGCGCTTCATCCAGATGTGGTTCTATCCCTCAAAGCATGACCTTCCCCCAGCAGTAGAGCAAAAAGCGGTCGAGAAAAACGACAGAACCGATCGGTTCCTTCCAATCGTATCGAACGCAGAAGAAGACGCCCTCCACATCGTTTCTGATGCACGTGTCGTCTCCAGCTTTCTTCATGCCGGGAAAACCGAGCATTATGATCTTGAGAACGGACGCGGGCTATATCTTTACGTGCTGGAGGGAGGTCCGATCACCGTGAACGGTACAAAAGTACCGACTCTGGGTGCCGCAATGATCATTGAAGAGCCGGGCATTGACGTATTTGCCGACCAAGATACAGAACTGTTGCTCGTGGATGTAAAAAAGTAGCTGTTTGCAACACATGGTGCGGAAAGTGCGTTGAGAAATGACGTTGCTCATTTCGCATTGAACACGACGGCGCTCTTCGATGACGGCAATCAAGTGACAGCGGCAGCGCAGGGCGAACCAGTGCGTTTCCTGCTCATATCAGGCAAGCCTATTGGCGAGCCGGTGTCCTGGTATGGTCCGATCGTGATGAATACGGAGGAGGAATTGAAGATCGCATTTGAAGAGTATCAAAAAGGGACCTTCATAAAACAAAAAAAGACGCAACATACGTAGATTCAATCCAGACAGCATAGGCACGGCGATCATGTCGTGGTTAATAATGCATACTTCTGAGATATCGCAGGCTCATAAGCAAAACTTACGTTCAATGGAGATAGAACAATGTCACATAAAATCGCAATAATCGGGAAAGGCAATGTCGGGCAAGCGCTTGCCGAAGGATTAAAGCGTGCAGGGAATGAAGTTCGCTTTGGTTCCAAGGATCCGAAAGAGTCACCCCATGATGTGTCAGCATGGGCTGATGTGGTAATTTTGGCCATTCCCTGGAGCGCTCATTCAGACATCGCCAAGGCAGTGGGCAGCGTGCTCGATGGCAAAACCGTTGTAGATGTCAGCAACGTTCTGACACCATCGTATGAACTTGCTCTCGGCTTCACGACCTCTGGCGCCGAAGAACTGCAAAAGCTGATACCACGTGCGAAGGTTGTTAAGGCGTTCAACACCATTTTTGCCAAGAACATGAGCACTGGCAAGGTGCTGGGAGAACGGTTGACAGTCCTAGTTGCTGGTAATGATGCGGCCAGTAAGGATATCGTACGCAAACTTGCAGAGGGGATAGGATTCGATTCAGTAGATGCGGGTCCTTTAAAGTCTGCTCGGTACCTTGAGCCGCTTGGAATGCTTAATATTACACTAGGCTTTGGCTTGAAAATGGGCCCGGATATTGGTTTCAGACTCGTCAAAAAGTGAAGTGTTTGACAAGTAGAAATAATATTGGAGTATTGTATGTTACAACCAGAAATTGTTGAG
>JAWOJY010000107.1:0-19939 GCA_033854515.1 Nitrospirota bacterium | reverse complement strand
GTGGTTTCATATTATAGCTTATCATGCGAGGGGATAATGTCAAGGAGGGCATTTAGGGATGTTTATTCCTTCCTAAGTATCAGCAAGCCTACACAAACCGCAGATTCATTCGTAATCTTCTCTTCTTACAACGCCGAGCAACGGTTCTTCCTTTATGAACCTCATCACGTTCTCGGCGGCACGTTTGGCACTTTCGGCCGCTATACCGGGGACAAGTGCGGAGTTGTGGGGGGAACCGAGCACATTGGGCAGCGTAAGAAGGGGATAGTTCGTGCGGAACACTCCGTTGCGGAATGGCTCTATCCACCAGGCGTCAATTCCCGCCTTGAAGTCGGGGTGACTTATCAGGTGCTCGTAGAGCGCTTTTTCGTCTATGATGGCGCCGCGCGCCACGTTAACGAGTATCGCATCCGGTTTCATCCATTCGAGTTCGCGCTTTCCGATCAGGCCGCGCGTCGCCTTATTCAGCGGCAAAGAAATGACCAGCACGTCCGAAAAGGCAAGAACGTGCCTAAGGTCCTTGAGCGTGCCGATGAACTCCACCTGCTCTTCTGTCTTCCCGCTCGTATTCAGCGCGTAGATTTTCATCTCCAGTGCGCGCATCAGGCGGGCTGTAGCCCGGCCGATGCCTCCGAACCCGAGGATTCCGCAGACCGAGCCCCGCAGCATCCGATGAAGGTGAGACTGGTCGAACTCGCCGCGGAGGAGCTTCTGGTGCTCCCCGAAAAGGTGCTTCGCCAGAGCAAGCGTCATGGCGAGGGCGTGTTCGGCCATGGGTCTCGCGTATGCGCCGACGTTGCTCGCAACGGCAATGCGCGGAGGGAGAACGCCAAAGGGCAGGTGGTCCGCGCCGGCCGACAGGAGCTGGATCAACCGCGCGTTTTTGAGCATGCCGTACTCTCCGAATTTGAGTTCCCTTTGCAGGTTCAATGCAAGCAGGATATCCGCATTCGAAAGCGCCTGTTCGCGCTCTCGTTCAGGCAGGTTGCCGAGAACGGCGATCTCCGCCGTCTCGCCGAGAATTCCGGCGAGGAGATTCCTTTCTTCTTCCCTGATGTCGTATGTGACGAGGAGCCGATATTTTTTCATGTTCGTTCAGGGATCGACGCAGACGAAAGTCCGCTGTCGCCCGTCGCGATATTTTGCCGGTCTCATTGAAACAAAGAAGGCATCGGATCCCTGACGGGTTCGGATGCCCATAGAAAAATCGCTTCGTTCATGCATTCATTCGAGCTTTTTCCCCTCCGCTTTCTCTTTATTCTTGTAGGTGCTGATCCCGAGCACCTTCCAGACGGGTCAGAAACCGTAAATGCCGGTAAAGAGGAGAATTGCGGCAATTACGAACGCCACGACCCTCCATCCCGCGGCGATCGACGCGAAAAAGCCGATCAGAGCGACTATAACGCCGATTACTATTCTTACGACGCTGTCAACGCCTCCTACATTCTTCCCCATCGCTGCCTCCTTTCCTTGATTCCAAAGTCGAAAAAGCTTTTCCTGCATCTCTCGGCAAAATCTGCTGCCTAAAAATTACACGTTTTCATTTTTCTCTGTGTCCTCTGCGCTGAACATTGCGGATCGCGGTTTATATTTTACGTCCTGAAAACCCCAAAACGCTCCATCTCGTTGAACACCCAGTCATCGGCGGCGATTTCGTCGTCATTGATATCGGGAATGCACAATGCGTACTCCAGCAGGAACAGATAGGTGAGTTTCTTCTTTTCGGAGTTGAGCAGGTCGGCCCTGTCGTCGGCCACGCTCTTGAGCTGGCTGCGTATTCTGAGCGCGTTGATTCGTTCTTCGATCACGAAGTCGGGTATTTCTTCGCGGATCACCATCGTGCAGCCCGCCCCGTTCCTGGACACGAGTTTCAAGGGCCTGAGCCGGTCATGCTCGGGGATCCCCTGCTTTTCCGACCATGCGGCAATGTCTTCCACGAACAGGATGTCTTCCGGCGATAGACAGCACTGTTTCATAAGACTCCTAAGGTAACCTTCATAGTCCCGGGCGAACATTCAAGCTATCTCCTTTTTCGACCGTTTCGCGCAGGCGGCAAATTACAGCCTCTGATTAAAAGGTAGCACAGGAGCGGGCAATGTCAAGCGTGTGCCCGAAGGCCACGAAGTTCAAAAGAAATCGATTGATTTTCTTCGTGTCTCGGTGACTTTGTGGCAGGCTTTTGGTTCCCGGCTTTGTCAGGGTCAGGCAGCGGCGCGAAAGATACGCCGCGCGGGATGGATACCGGTGTAACGGTCAGGGACAAAGAAGTGAATGTTGAGGTTTTTTCTTCAGGGGATCGTAAAAAAGAAGGTTGAACCTTTGCCGGGTTCCGACTCGACCCAGATACGGCCGCCGTGCCGCTCGACGATCTTTTTACACACCGCGAGACCGATCCCTGTGCCCGGATACTTTCCTCTGTGATCGAGACGCTGGAATATCCGGAATATATGTTCGAAATGACGGGAATCGATTCCGATGCCGTTGTCGGAGATTGAAAAAAGCCACCCGCCCTTAATTTCGGATTGCGGAACGGAGAATGCGGATTTACCCCCGCCCTCCGCAATCGGCGTTGCCGAGACGTGAATGAGCGGTGGCGCGTCGCTCCGGTACTTGATCGCGTTCCCGATGAGGTTCTGGAAGAGTTGGACGAACTGCGTCTCGTCGCCCATGACCGTCGGAAGGTTACCCGAGGTGACCACGGCCCCGCTCTCGTCGATGCCCATCCTGAGGTTCGAGAGCACAATTCCGAGGATGCTGTTGCAATCGACGGGCGCAAACGGGATGCCGCGAGTGCTCACCCGCGCGTAGGCGAGAAGATCGGTGATCAGAAGCTCCATGCGGAACGCTCCGCTCACGATATTGGCGAGGTATTTCCTCCCTTTTTCATCGAGCGCGTCCTTGTACCGCTCCTCCAGCACTTCCGCAAACCCGCTGATGGAAACGAGCGGTTCTTTGAGGTCGTGGGAAACGATGGAAGCAAAGCGATCGAGCTCGGCGTTGGAGCGCTCCAGTTCCGCGGTCTTGAGCGCGAGTTGCTCTTCCGCCTTCTTGCGCTCGGTGACGTCTCGAATGAGCCCTATCATGGCGAAGGGCTGACCGTTGTTGTCTTTCACGAGCGCTGCGGTCAGCCAAATGGGAAACACTCTTCCCTCCTTATGTTTCACCAGAAGTTCCCCGTCCCAACGTCCTTTTTCGTTCACGGAGGGGATTATCACCCTGGCCGCAAACTCGGGGTCAGCATTCATATCATTGACATGCTTTCCCTGAAGCTCCTCGCAGGTAAATCCGTATATATGCTCTACGGCTTTGTTGGAGAACAGCACGTATCCGTTCAGATTGACGATCTGGACCCCGTCGGGCGCTTCTTCCACGGCCACCGAAAAGAGTTTCAGTTTCTCTTCCGTCTCCTTGCGCTCGGTAATGTCGTGCAGCGTTTCGATGACCACGGTCAACTCCCCTCTGCTGTTGTACACGGGGGCTGCGTCAAACACTATGTACCGGTCTTTGCCGTTCAGGTTGGTGTACCAGCCTTCGCCTTGCAGTCCGTTCGTGATAAGAGATGATTTTGCATATTTTGAATAGAGGGATGAGATGCCGGCCGGATTGCCGTCAATTATGATATCGGCCAGGGTCTGCCGCTTATGATCATAAAATGGCTTCCATTGATTTTCGGTGCCGATCATCTCGGCGGCGCTGAAACCGGTAAGCTTCTGGCAGGCCTTGTTCCAGAACACGATCCTGTGTTCGGGGTCCAGGACAAAGGTGGCCACGGCGGAATTTTCTATGAGATTTTCAGCGAACTTTTTTTGCTCCTGTAAACACTCCTCCACCTTTTTATTCGCCGTGATCTCGTTCTTAAGCGCGTCTTCAGTAAGTTTTTGCTTGGAAAAGATTCTGGTAACTAGGATGCCGTAAAAGAAAAAAAATACGAACGAAAGCAGCCGGAACGAGACTTCTCTCTTGCCAAATATCAACACATTCAAAAATGTCTCGTTCCGGTACAAAAAGAAGTCCAGAATGGAATCAGCGATCCAGAAAATCAGGGCGAAAAGAACAGAAAGAGCGATCAACCTGTACTTATTTTTTACCATATTCACGGTTATTTACTGGTCCCTCTTTCCGGAAAATTTTCCACCGGCCCGACAGTCGATTTCATCAGTACCGTTTTCATGAAACCGCCGGGACCAGTCATCATGGATCGTATGTAACATCATGAGGATCAGTAACGTTACGAGGTTTGGATTTCGTGAAAGGGCTGGAAAACCAGGAGGATGTAAACACAGCGACGATACTGCAGCAAGTCAGATGATACCAAATACCACGATAGATAGACCAGACCGTCCTGCCTGAATATCTCGAGAGTTCCCTGGAATTCTTTCACATACCCTGCTGTTGACTTCTTTACCGAATCTGACGGCGAATAATACTTTTTAATGAATAAATAATGGACAACCGTTTTACATGTTAAAGAACGGAGGATTTTTTGTCAATAGATTTATGCGTACCTGTCGATTCGTTATGGAACCATTCATCCGCTCTTCTTTACACTTCATGAAAATCTCAGGCTATCGTAAAATAGAAAGTGGAGCCTTTGCCCGGCGCCGATTCGACCCATATCCGCCCCCCGTGCCGTTCAACGATCTTCTTGCAAATGGCAAGCCCGATGCCGGTGCCGGGATATTTTCCTCCATGGTCCACGCGCTGAAAGATCCCGAATATGTATTCAAAATGACGGGAATCGATTCCGATGCCGTTGTCTGAGATAGAAAAAAGCCAGCCACTCTTAATTCCGGATTGCGGAGCGCGGAATGCGGATTTGTCCCCGCCTTCCGCAACGGGCCTTGCCGAGACGTGGATACGCGGCTGAGAATCGCTCCGGTACTTGATTGCGTTTCCGATGAGGTTCTGAAAAAGCTGGACGAACTGCATCTCGTCTCCCCTGACCATGGGGAGGTCGTCGGAAGTGATCACGGCCCCGCTCTCGTCGACGGCCGCTTTAAGATTGGAAAGAACGGCTCCCAGCACGGTATTGCAGTTCACCGGTTCGGAAGGCCTGGCCCGGCTGGTCACGCGGGAATAGGCCAGAAGGTCGCTGATCAGGCGTTCCATGCTGATCGCGCCGTTCACAATGCCGGCAAGAAACTTTTTGCCTTTTTCATCGAGCGCGTTGCCGTACCTTGTTTTCAATATTTCTGCGAAGCCGCCGATGGTGACCAGGGGCTCTTTGAGGTCGTGGGAAACGATGGAAGCGAAGTGTTCCAGTTCCGCGTTGGAGCGCTCCAACTCCGCAGTCTTCAGCGCGAGCTGCGCCTCGGCCCGCTTGCGTTCGGTGATATCTTCTCCCGAACTCAAGGTAGCGACGATCTTTCCTTTGTCGTCTTCAAGCACGGCATTGTGCCAGGCAATGACCCGTTCCTCCCCGCTGCGCGTCAGAATGGGATTTTCAAAGTATTCTACGGGGACGATTTCTCCTGCGATCAGTTTTTTAAAAGCGGCCCTGACCTCCTCGCGCACCCTCCCGGGGACAAACGAGTCGAACCAGTTCTTTCCGACGATCTCATCCTCCCGGTACCCGAGAATCTCCTGGCCTTTTTTATTGATGAGGCGTACCCCCTGGTCAGCGTTGATCACGATGAGGACCGCCTTCGCCAGATCGAGATAGTTCTGCGCCCTGTCCCGTTCCGCGCGCAGCGCCTCCTCGCTTTGCTTGAGGTTTCTGAACAGAAGGTTGTAAGGCTCTACGAGTCCTGTTTCGATCAGGGCCTTGTAAAAGAGGTAGAAAGATATGATCCTCAGAAAGTGGCCGATGATACTGGAAGGATCGTCAAAGCTGGCGCGTGAAGCAAATGCAACATCAGAACCGATTCTCAGGAGGATTGAAAAAACCAGCAGTTTCAATACATAATGGTCGAATGCATCTCGTTTTGCGAGCAGAAGGGCGAGGGCCGCGAAAAAGAGAACGGCGATCACATATTCGCTTATTTTTTCAAAGAGCATCTGGCCCGCGCCGTCTGCAGAGGGGGGGAAAATCGCCTGGCTGAAAATCAAGACGAGGAGCAGAGCCGTTACCGCCGTATACGCGGCGAAAATCAGACGGGGTTTCAGATTCCTGCCGAGAAGCAGAGGAGCAACGAGAAGTGAGGCGCTTCCCATGTAGCGGGCGGCAATCCAGAGCCTGGCAGCAAGGTACTCGCCGCGGCCGGGAAACACGTTCATCTCTTTGTGCGCAAGCGCCTGGAGCAGGTCCAGGCCGCCGACAAAGAGGAAAGCAATTCCGACGAAAAGGAGATAATTGTTATCGAGGATACGCCTGCTGTTCCAGGCGATCATGAAGATACCGCATGCAACAATGACGCTGAACAGCTCGACAAGGCTGTGGAACAGGAGATAACTGTAGAGGCTCGTGAGATAAAGACCGAGCAATACAGCCACCCCGGCCAAAATCCGCAGGATGCGGCCGGACAATCCTTCTCTTGCCATCGTTTCCCTCATTCGAAGAATGCAGGATAAATCCGCCGGCCGTCCGACCTGTTGAAGTTGGCCGTAAAACCGCCCGCAGGCCGATCACATGCCTCAGATTCGGATCAAGGAATTCAGTCCGGAAACGAAAATAAAGAATTTCCGGCAAAACTCGCCATTTCTGTAAATAATATAACTCGGTAATCTTTCATGGGTCAAGTGATAGTCGGTCTATCGGGACATACAAAAGGAAGAGCGCGGACTTGCCGTAATTTCAAATTCATAGTTTCATACCATGTGCTTATCCTTCATACTAATGAAATAAACAACGCCGGTTTTACACTGGATTTTTGCCGCCTCGACTGCGAATTTATTGAAAACATCAAAAATGTGTGCTTAAATAAAATAAGGATGACGCCGAAAATGCGGTTTTTCATCCCGTATCTACCAACACGGAGAGGAGGCTTCACCATGAGAAAGTTGAGAATGCATCTGTTCGTTTATCTCATGACCTTCCTGTTTGCCTCTCTCGGCGTCGCCGTTGCCGCCGAGAATTACGGCGACTCCGGAAGCGGAGGCGATCCGGCTTTTAAGGCATGGCTGACGGGCAAACAGGAGACTCCGCCGGTGACCACCAAGGCCAAAGGCGAGGTCATATTAAAGCTCGAAAAGAAGGGAACCGAGCTGACCTACACACTTAAGGTGAAGGACATAGAAAATGTGACGGCAGCTCACATTCATGCTGGAAAGAAGGGTGAAGAAGGCCCGCCCGTTGCGAACCTGTTTACGGGGCCGACAAAGACCGGGAAGTTCAGCGGCGTGCTCGCCAAAGGCAGCATTACCGACACGGACCTGTCAGGACCGCTTGCGGGAAAGACCATTAAGGACCTGGTCGAAATGATCAAGGCCGGAGGCATCTATGTGAATGTCCATACCGAAAAGTATGGCAACGGCGAAATCAGGGGACAGGTCAAATAATCATGTACGAAAATAAGGCGGCTGCTCTTCATAGACGGCCGCCTTCCTTATTTTCAAGCAGGATTCGAACCCTTGTTCAACCGGTCTGAGAATGTTTTTCCCCAACAGCGTGATACAACTGCGCCGCCAGAGCCTTCAGGTCTTCAGGAACGCTCACAGGCTCGTAACATGCGCCTTTTGCGCAGGGAATCACCCGTCCCCTGTCCGCACCGTAGAGGATCGACGTATAAGAAGGTCCTGAAAGAGAACGGGCGGCTTCGGCAAGTTTTCCGGAGGGAGAAGCCTCCACCGTAAGCTGGAGCATATGAAAGTAAGCGTCGAGGGCGCAGAAATAAGACCCGGCGTGAATGCTCATCTCCTGCGTCGACCTGGAAAAAATTTTGAGCGTTTTCTCTGCTGCGCGGTAATAGGACTGATTTCCGGTCATAAAAGAAAGCTTGAGCATCAGCATAATCGCCACGGAGTTTCCGGAAGGATGCGGAATATCCTCGATGCGCTTGAGCCGTGCCCCCAGAAGTTCGGTCTCCGTATCGAAGAAGCCGCCCTCATTCTTGTCGAAGAATTTCTCCATGCAGGCTTCCATGAGTCGGTCGGCATGCGCCAGATATCTCCGTTCGCCGGTGACCTCATATGCGGCCGCCAGCGCATCCGCCAGGTTCACGTAATCATCGAGCGTTGCAATGACGCCTTCGGAATGCAGGAGCGTTGTGCCCCCAACACGCTCTTTCAGCACGCGCTCCAGACTCTTGACGGCAAAATCCGTGAGCCCCGCGTCTCCGAGGACGGCGTAGGCCTGGAGATACGAGGTAATGAGCATGCCGTTCAACGAGGTGTAGAGCGTTGTATCGATGAACGGGGCGGCCCTCCTCTTCCGCATTTCGAACAACTTTTCCTTGCCGCGCTGGATGGTCTTCATCACATCGTCGAGAGGGCGGCCGAGCTTTTCCGCGATCTCCGGCGGTTCCATCGCTATGAACAGGACTTTTTTAGAGGGATCGTGGCGCATCGATCCGCGTTCGTGAAGCAGATGGAGTGACAGGGCCTCGTACTCCTCTCCCTCGAGCGAGCGTTTGAAATCATCATCCGTCCACGTGAAATAGCCGCCCTCATCCCCGGGTGTCACATCGGCGTCCTGACTGGCATAAAATCCGCCGGCCGGGTCCGAGAGCACATCCTGCGTGAATCTGATGATCCCCCGGGCGACGTCCCTGTACCGCGCGTCCCCGAACACGGAATAGGCATGGACATAGTCCCTCAGGAGCCAGGCATTGTCGTCCGCCATCTTTTCGAAGTGCGGAACGATCCATGCTTCATCCGTTGAGTAGCGATGAAAACCGCCGCCCAGCTGGTCGTGAATGCCGCCACGCGCCATTGCGTCGAGGGTCGCGCGCACGGCAAAGCCTGTGAACGAATTTTTGTTCGAGGCGAACCGGCGGACCAGATATTCGATGGAGCCCGGCATGGGGAATTTAGGCATGGTGCCGAATCCGCCGTGCCCGGGGTCGAACTGGGAAAGGATGCCGACCACCGCATCGTCGAGTAAAGACACGTGCAGGTCGCCGGCCCGCAGCGTGTCGCTCTTTAAAGTATCCATGATCTGTTGCGCATAGCCGGCAGCATCCGCCCTTCTCGTCTTATAAAAATTGCTCACCGCCTTGAGCACGCTCTTGAACCCGGGCCTGCCCTGCCGGTCTTCGGGCGGGAAATAAGTGCCGCCGTAAAATGCCTTTCCATCGGGCGTCAGAAATACGCTCAGCGGCCAGCCCCCTCCCGCCCCCATGGCCGATACGGCCTGCTGATACCTCCTGTCTATATCCGGTCGTTCATCACGGTCGAGCTTTATGTTGATGAAGAACTCGTTCAGGAGCTTAACGGACTCTTCGTCGTTGAAGCTTTCTTCGGCCATCACGTGGCACCAGTGACACCACGAAGCCCCCGAACTCAGGAAGACAGGTTTGTCCTCCCTGCGCGCGCGTTCAAACGCCACACCGGACCACGGGTACCAGTCGATCTTTTGATGCGCCGCGTGTCTAAGATAAGCGGATTTCTCCCGTGCAAGCCTGTTCATCTATCCCTTCCAAGCCTTTGCCATGTTCCCTATAACAAAAGGCACGGGGTCTACGCTGCTTTCTTCTTTGCGGCCTTCTGCGGGATATTCGCCCCACTGCGGGACTTCATTGCCGTCACTATATATTCTTTTAAGGCCACGGCGTTATTGTATCTCTCTTCTTTGGCGCCGTAGAGCAGCGTTACCGTTCCTTTACGCGCCCTGGCGATGATCTCGTCGAGCAGATCCTTTTTCTCCTTAAGCTCGGCAAAAAATTTTTCCTTGAATTTTCCCCATTTTTCCGGATCGTGCTCGAACCACTTCCTGAGCTCATCGCTCGGAGCGATGTCTCTCAGCCAAAGGTCTATCCGCGCTTTTTCCTTGCTTTCACCGCGCGGCCAGAGCCTGTCGATCAGAATCCTGAAGCCGTCGCTCTTCGCAGGCTCATCGTATATCCTTTTGATCTTGATCATATGTTTACCTCCTTCGGGGCCGGTCGAAAAATACCGGGACACCCAAGCACATAACGCCGTACCGGCTATGAAAAACTATGCCGCTTTCTTGTCTCCCGACGAGTCTCCTTTCTGCCCGATGTCAAAACGTCGACGGATCTTCGGGTGGAAGCGACGCTTCATCGAAGGGCAGTACGTCCAACTCCGTCATTACGGATTCCAAGCCCTGAAGCAAATTGTGATAATCGTAATCCGGCATTTCCCGGTTCAACGCATTCTCCATGAGCCTGTCGAAAGCGTCAAAATCGAAAGTCCCGTCGATCACACCTGAACGGGCCAGTACGGAGAACAGCGTTTTATCGTCATTCAAATCTTCTCCCTTCCCGATCTTGAGGCTTCGCTTGTGCTCGGGCGACGCTGTATACCCTCGCATCGCTCCCTCCAGGGCGTCGTACAGGGTAACTATCCCTGCCGATATTTTCCCCTCGCGCAGCCGCCGCCTGGCGCATCGCAGATGCAATCGCGCGCGCCGGAGCGGCCCTTCTACCGGGCCGAGAGCGGTTTCATCCATTAAACCGAAATGAGGCATGACATCCTTCCTTTCTTCTTCTGCTCAACTGGGCGCCGTGCAGCCCGGACTGAACGGCGCCTCCGTGCTCCAAAAGGGCGCGGCAGAGCCTTACGCCGCTTTTGTGCGGGCCGGCACCTTGACCTCGTGGACTCCTTTTCTTTTGATCATCTTCACGGCCTCTCGCAGGAACGCGGGAAGGTCGGACGGCTGCCGAGACGTGACCAGGTATCCGTCGACGACTACGTCCCTGTCCTCATACAGCGCACCCGCTTCCTTCATCTCCGGGGCCACCGTCCGGTAACAGGTCGCGTGCCTGCCCTTGAGCAGCCCCGCGGTAATGAGCGTCTGCGGGCCGTGGCAGATTGCGAAGACGGGTTTGTTCTTTTCAAAGAAATATTTTGCTATCTCCTGCGCCTTTTTTTCTTTCCGAACAGCTTCCGGCGCTTTTCCTCCTGGAAGGAAAAGGTAATCGTAGTCAGCAGGATTTATTTCCTCCAGGGTCTTATTCGCTTCTACTTCGTAGCCGTGCTTTCCCCTGATCGTGCCTTTCTCCATGGACGCGATATCCACCTGCATCCCTTCTTCTAGAAAACGATAATAGGGTACGAGCAGTTCCGAGTCCTCGAAATTATCGGCGCTGATAACCAATACCCTCATGCCGCTTCACCTCCTAGCCATCAGCCGTTTAAGGAGAATATCCTTCCGCTTTTTAAAGATATGCGCGAAGAACATCTTCATGCGACCTATTCAGGATAAAAACCATCCTTTTTGTGCTCCTATCTCAAATCCTATCAACGAGAGAAAGGAATGTCAAGCGAGGCAGGCAGAACGGGTTCGCTCAGGCGACGTATAAGGCTAAAGTCCCAAGGAAGGAGATCACTGCATTCAATGCAGGTGACTAAACGGATATAGAGAGCCGATGTGAATAATGAAAAAGGACCGACGCAAGCCTTTCTCGCGGAACATCATAATCGCATCAGCCCTCGTGCAAGAATTTTGTTCCTGAAAACTTATATTATTACGCCGGTCCTCAAAAAGGGACGGATCGCAAAAGCTTTGGTATGTCAGGCGGGGTGGTCTGTCTTATTGCCACGAAGGGCCCCTCCCGCGGCCACCCCTATCGAAATCACGCGAACCTCTTCCGCCGCCCCGGCCGCCTCTCGACCGCTCGGTTTGGGGTCGAGCTTCGCTGACGTTCATGGCCCGATCTTTCAACGTAGTGCCGTTGAGCGTCGAGATTGCCTTTTCGCCGTCTTCGTCCGATGCCATCTCTACAAAACCAAAACCCTTGGAGCGGCCCGTTGCGGCGTCGGTTATTATTTTCACCGACAGCACCTCACCTATCTTGCCGAATGCCTCCCTCAACTCATCTTCACTGGTGCTGTAAGAGAGGTTCCCTACATAGAGCTTCTTTGCCATGTTCTCCTCCTTAGAGAGTATATCGGACATCTTGGGCCGGCCGTAAAAAAAGCCTGCTGTGGGGTGCCCCAAAATCGCTGCCTATTATGCAGTTAAACAATTTGTAAGGTCCGTGGGGCATCTGGCGAGCACCACTCGGAGCGGGGGGACTATCCCGGATACTCCAAATAAACACGCCGCAGAACCGAAAGCGCAACAAAAGGTTTACGGTTAGATACTCCGCCGGTATAAACCTCTAAATTATCTATAGCACACAACCCGGCGTTAGTCAAACTGAGTGAAGAAGATATTTATCCATTATTTCATGAATTTCCCGATCAGGTACAAAACCAGGCTGATGAGAATGCTCAGGATAATGCTCGTGGCAAGGGGAAAATACAGGGTAAAGCGATCTTTCTTGATCAGGATGTCGCCCGGAAGTTTTCCGAGAAACGGAATTTTCTGGAACACAATCAACAGGATGCCTGCGACGACCAGGAAAGCTCCGATAAGTATCATCATTTTCCCTATGCTGCCCAAACCGTCCGTCACCTATCGTTAGACCTCCTTTTGTAAACGGTGCACACAGGGAACAGGGCATCGGCCGCCGGCCGGGCTCACTCTTCCGCGAAAAAGTCGAGCACCTTGCCGACCGCGGTCCGCATCTCCCGCCGGGGGATGATCATATCGATCATGCCGTGTTCCAGAAGGAATTCAGCACGCTGGAATCCCGAAGGAAGCTGCTGCTTGATCGTCTGTTCGATCACGCGCGGTCCGGCGAACCCGATGAGGCTCTTGGGCTCGGCAATGATGACGTCCCCAAGCATGGCGAAGCTCGCCGTTACGCCGCCGAAGGTCGGGTCCGTGAGAATGGAGATGAACGGCAGACCGGCCTCGCCCAGCCTGGCGATCGCCGCCGATGTTTTGGCCATTTGCATGAGGGACAGGATCCCCTCCTGCATGCGCGCGCCGCCGGACGACGCCACGGCCACGAAGGCGGTCTTCTTTTCGATCGCTCGCTCGACTGCCCTGACGATCTTCTCGCCCACAACCGAGCCCATGCTGCCGCCCATGAAGTTGAAATCCATAATGACCAGGGAAACGGTCCGGCCGCCGATCTTCGCCTCGCCGGAGATGACGGCGTCCTTGAGTCCGGTCTTCTTCCGGCTGTTCTTTAACTTGTCCCTATAATCCTTGAACCCGAGGAAGTCCCGCGGTGATAACCCGTCCTCGACTTCGAGAAAGCTGCCCTCGTCCACGAGATAGGGCAGGCGCTCGGACGCCGTGATACGGAAGTGGTAATCGCACTTTGGGCAAACTTTGAAATTTTTCTCCACCTCTTTCCGGTAGATGATCTCCTTGCAGTTATCGCACTTGACCCAGAGCCCTTCGGGTATTTTAACTTTTTTGCCCGATGCCTCCGAGGCAAGCTTTTCGGGCCGCTCTTTCTTAAACCAGGCCATATTTCTCCTTTACGGCAAGCGCCAAATCCAGAGCATCAGTTCACCCATACGTTCCGTGACACTCGATAACAGGAAACACATCCAGTGATTGTTTGAAATCTGGATTGTGACATTTGAATCTCAGAAGATATACGTTTTCCCTTGCTCCGGAAGCTGCTTGCCCTTCATCGTTACCGTCCCAAGCTCTCTTGCCTCTACGATATGCTCGACCTTTGAAAAGGTATATTCCGATATGATGATATGATTATTATACTGCCTTGTCAAGCCATCCGAGCGGGCGCCGAGGTCCACATTGTCGCCGATCACCTATGATCCATCTTTTCCCCCTCGGTTCCCATGTCGCCTACGACCATATCTCCGGCGTTGATCCCGATGTCGATAACCTATTTGGCCTCATAGGTCCATTTTTCCTGCAGTACCTTCAGCTTCTCGATAATGGCGAGGGCGCATCTGCACGCGCTCGCTATTAGCCGGTTGTCCGACGGGAGCGCCATGATCGCGTCGCCCACGAACTTGTCAGAATGCCTTCATGCTGGAACACGATTTCCGTCATAGCGCCCGAATATTCGTTCAGCAGGGAGATCGCCTCGTCCGGCTGGTGTTTCTCGGAGAACGGTAGGTCAGGCGGTCGCTCTCGGTGAGAAGGATGGAACCTGCGGACGTCCCCGTTCGGTTGATGATGACCTTGAGATAGTCGCTGAGGAGTCCGTCTACTTCAGCCCGCCCTATCTTTTTCCCGCGCAGGAGCGCCTGCCTGGTTCTTCTGAAAGACGAGCCTCTTGAGCGTTTTTACCCTGATACGGAGCGGTCAATGCCTCAAGGACTGTCGCGGGCTTCTTAGCCGCCGGCTTTTTCTTCGGCATGTACGGTCAACACTCCTTGCTTTAGGGCCCTCGCAAAAGCAACCGTCCGGGGAATGAGATCAGGCGATCCGATGTGGTCCTCGATCACTTTCACCAGCGCGCTGCCTACGATCACGCCGTCGGCGCCCCAGCCGGCAACCTGTGCCGCCTGGTCCGGTGTGGAGATGCCGAACCCCACCGCCACGGGTTTGTCGGTAACTTTTTTGATCCTCTCAATCGAGTCCTTCACGGAACTCTGGACACCGGATCTCGCTCCCGTCACGCCCGTAAGGGACACGTAGTACACAAATCCCTGAGATACGCGGCATACGAGCTTGATCCTGTCCTCCGTGCTCGTGGGCGCGAGCAGAAAAATAGTGTCCAGCCCCGCCTTCTTCGCGGCGGGAATCAGGGTCCCCGCCTCGTCGGGAGGTAAATCCGGCAGGATGACACCGTCCAGTCCCGCAGCAACGGCGTCGTTCACGAAGCGCTCTTCCCCGTGCCTGAAGATCAGGTTGTAATAGGTCATGAGGATGAGGGGTATTTTGCTCTCCCTGCGGACGTCGGACACCAGCCCGAGCACCTGGTCGAGGCTCGTCCCCTTTTTGAGCGACCGCACCGCGGCTTTCTGTATCGTGGGCCCGTCAGCCAGAGGGTCGGAAAATGGCGCGCCGAGTTCGATTATATCACAGCCTGCCTTTTCCATCTCTATGATGAGGGTCCTCGTCGTTGCGAGGTCGGGATCGCCCGCCATGATGTACGGAATGAGCGCCGTCTCGCCTTTTCTCCTTAATCGGTTGAAGGTATTTTTAATCCTGGACATATTCCCCGCTTTAAAATCTTGAACTTGAGTATTGGATGTGCGTCTATAACTCCACTCCCTTGATCTTCGCCACCTGCATCACGTCCTTGTCGCCGCGGCCAGAGAGGTTCACGATGATTACCTTATCCTTCCCGAGCGTAGGCGCAAGCTTCAGGCAATACGCAACAGCATGGGCGCTCTCCAGCGCCGGGATAATCCCCTCGAGGCGCGAGAGAAGATCAAAGGCCTCCAGGGCTTCTTCGTCCACTGCATAGGTATATTCGATGCGTCCCGCGTCATGGTAGAACGCATGTTCCGGCCCGACCGCGGCATAATCGAGCCCTGCGGAAACAGAATGGGTAAGCTCGATCTGACCTTCTTCGTCCTGGAGCACAAAGGTCTTGCAGCCCTGGAGCACGCCGAGGGAGCCGCCTGCGAAGCGGGCCGCGTGCTTGCCGCGCTCGATACCGAGGCCGCCTGCTTCCACGCCATGCATCTTGATCGATACGTCGTCCAAAAATTCATAAAACAGGCCCATGGCGTTCGACCCGCCGCCCACACAGGCGATGAGCGCGTCGGGCAGCCTGCCCTCAAGCTTCATGATCTGTTTCCTCGTCTCCCGTCCGATAACGGACTGGAAGTCCCGCACCATCATCGGGAAGGGATGGGGACCGAAGACCGTGCCCAGCACGTAATGCGTATTCGCAACATTCGTGATCCAGTCTCGCATGGCCTCGTTGATGGCGTCCTTGAGCGTCCTGCTGCCGATGGCCACGGGCCGGACAGTCGTTCCGAGAAGTTTCATCCGAAAAACGTTGAGAGACTGGCGGGCCATATCGTCCGTGCCCATGTATACCTCGCAGTCGAGGCCGAACATCGCGGCCGCCGTCGCCGTGGCCACGCCGTGCTGGCCCGCGCCGGTCTCGGCGATGACGCGGATTTTGCCCATGCGCCTGGCGAGCAGGACCTGGGCAAGCGAATTGTTTATCTTGTGCGCTCCCGTGTGACAGAGATCTTCGCGCTTGAGGTAGACCTTCGCGCCGCCCAGATGCTCGGTGAGCCTCTTCGCGAAATAGAGCGGCGTGGGACGGCCGATGAATTCGCGAAAATAGTACTCCAGCTCGGCCTGAAACTCTTTGTCCCTTTTCGCCGCGAGGTAGGCCGCCTCGAGTTCCGTGAGCGCAGGCATAAGCGTCTCGGGAGCGAACTTGCCGCCGTAGACGCCGAAATGTCCTTTTTTGTCGGGTATTATCATGCCTTTGATGCCTTCCGTACTTCCGAAATGAATTTCTTGAGCTTCCCGTGGTCCTTGATCCCCTTTTCGTTCTCAACGCCGCCGGCCACGTCCACACCGTAGGGCTGGACGAGTTTTACCGCGTGGCCCACGTTCTCCGGCGTCAACCCCCCGGCCAGGATGACCCTGCCGAAAGTCTTGGCCACCACGGCAAGATGCCAGTCGAAAGTCTCGCCTGTACCGCCGCGGAGCCCCTCCTTGTAACTGTCGAGGAGGAACGCGCTCACCCTGTAGTGCGCCATCTGCTGGAGGCTCTCCCTGTCCTTCACCTGGAACGCCTTGATCACGCGGTTTCCGAACCGCTCGCAGAACCCCGAGCGTTCGTCGCCGTGGAGCTGCAGTATCTTGATGCCGGTCGTGAACTGGACATCGCGTATTTTCTCTTCCCGCTCGTTTACGAATATGGCGACCGGCACGACGAACGGGGGAAGTTGGGAAATAATCTCGGCCGCCTTCTCCGGCGCGATGTAGCGCGGGCTCTTCCTGTAGAAGTTGAACCCCAGCGCGTCCGCGCCGTGGTCAGCGGCCATGAGCGCGTCGTCGAGGTTGGTTATGCCGCAGATTTTTATTTTAACCATAGTGAACAGCCTCTTTGGCAGAGACGAAGAGAACGCGATTTTTGAATCTTGAATTTTAAATGTTGAATTTCTTCCTTTGCGAACTTTGCGTCTTTACATAAAATTACTTCCCCAACAATTCCTTCACTTTCTTTCCCGGGTCTTCCTCGCGCATGAGGCTCTCGCCCACGAGTATTGCGTCGGCCCCGGCCTTCTGGAGCGCAAGCACGTCGTCGCGCGTCATGATTCCGCTTTCGCTCACCACGATGCGGTCGTCGGGGATGTCCTTCAGAAGATCGAGCGTGGTCTGGAGTTTCACTGTAAAGGTCGCGAGGTCCCTGTTGTTGATGCCGACAAGAGTCGCTCCGGCGACGAGGGCGCCGTCGAGCTCTTTGTACGTATGCGCCTCGACGAGAATGTCGAGCCCGAGCTCTTGTGCGATGCCGAGATAATCCTCTATCTGCCGCCACTCAAGGCTCGCGGCGATCAAAAGCAGGGCATCGGCGCCCGCGGCCCGCGCTTCGAAGAGCTGATATTCATCGATGATGAAGTCCTTCCGGAGGAGCGGCAGTCCGACGGCTTTCCTGATTTCCGGCAGATATTCCAGGCTGCCCTGGAAATACTTCTTCTCCGTGAGCACCGAGATGCAGGCAGCGCCGGATTTTTCGTAGGTCCTGGCGATCTTGACCGGATCGAAGTCCTCCCTGATCACGCCTTTGGAGGGCGATGCCTTCTTCACCTCGGCGATAAGCTTTATTTCTCCGCCGTCCGAAAGCGCTTGTTCGAAGCTGCGGGTGGGCTCCGCGTCCGATGCCTTTGCCTTGACATCGGCAAAGGGAACACGGTGCTTCGTCTCCGCCAGTTCCTTTTTCTTATATGCAATGATTTCGTCTAATATCATTCTTCAACATCTTGCCACAAAGACGCGAAGACTCGAAGTCTTATAAATTTTTCTTAGTGTCTTTGTGACTTCGTGGCAAAAAAGTCTTTTCACGGCTTATTCGTAAACGCCCTCAGCTGTTCCAGTTTCTTGAGCGCAGCGCCGGAATCGATCGATTCCGCGGCAAGCTTGACGCCTTCCTTGAAATCCGCAGCGCGGCCCGCGGCCGTGAGTCCGGCGGCGGCGTTTAAAACCACGATGTCGCGGCGGCTTCCCTTCTGTCCTTCGAGGATTGCAACCGTGATCTTCGCATTTTCGGCGGCATCTCCGCCGCGGAGGTCATCGGCCTTTCCGCCGGAAAGACCGAAATCCGAGGGATGAATGAAGAAGTCCCTGACCTGTCCATCCCTGAACTCGGAGACTTTGGTCTTGCCGGTGATCGTGATCTCGTCGAGGCCGTCCAAGCCGTGCACCACGAAGGCGCGCCTGGTGCCCAGGTTGCCGAGAGCGCGGGCAAGGATCCCGGTCAGGTCGGCCGAGTAGACGCCCATGATCTGCGAGTTCACCCCGGCCGGGTTCGTGAGCGGGCCGAGGACGTTGAATATCGTGCGGACGCCGATCTCCCTGCGCGGCCCCACGGCGTACTTCATGGCCTGGTGCATGAGCGGTGCGAAGAGGAAGCCGATGCCCACTTCCCGGATACATTCTTCCACACGGTGGGAGGGGATCTCGATATTGATTCCGAGGGCCTGGAGCACGTCGGCGCTCCCGCTCTTGCTCGATACCGAACGGTTGCCGTGCTTGGCGACGGTAACGCCCGCCCCGGCGACGACAAAGGCCGCGGTCGTCGAGATATTGAAGGTGTGGGCCATGTCGCCGCCCGTGCCGCACGTGTCCACCTGGAAGGGGGCGTCGATTTTTACATGGACTGCCTTCTCGCGCATGGCCCGGGCCGAGCCCGTGATCTCATCCACGGTCTCGCCCTTCATCCTGAGCGCAGTGATGTAGGCGGCGATCTGCGCGTCGGTAGCCTCGCCCTGCATGATCTCGCGCATTACGGTTTCCGCTTCCTGCTCCGTGAGGCTTATTTTTGTAACGACCTTTGCAATGGCCTCTTTGATCATAAAGCGCCCCTTCACCACGAAGACACTAAGACGCAAAGTTCATCTCACAGTGGCGGTTTTCTTTGTGCCTTCGCGCCTTGGTGGCAAATCCGGATCATAATTTCAAAAAATTCCTCAGCAGGTCCTTGCCCACGCCCGTCAGAATGGATTCGGGATGGAACTGCACGCCCTCGACCTTGAACTGCTTGTGGCGTACCCCCATGATGATATTATCGTCGGTCCACGCGGTGATCTCGAGCACCGGCGGCAGCGTCTCGCGCTTGATGATGAGCGAATGGTAGCGAGTTGCCTCGAAGGGGTTCGGAAGCCCGGCGAATATGGTCTTCCCGTCGTGATGGATCATCGAGGTCTTGCCGTGCACGAGATAGGGGGCGCGGATCACATCTCCCCCGAAGGCCTCGCCCATGGACTGATGGCCGAGGCACACCCCGAGGATCGGGACCTTCCCCGCAAAGTGCCTTATCGTCTCCACGGAAATCCCCGCCTCCTTCGGCGTGCACGGCCCGGGCGAAATGACGATCCGTTCGGGCTTCATTGCCTCGATCTCGGCAATCGTGATCTTGTTGTTCCTGTATACCTTCAGGTCCTGCCCCAGTTCCCCGAAATACTGGACAAGGTTGTAGGTGAAGGAATCGTAATTATCGATCATTAATAACATAAAACCTCATGAATCGCTGGCGAGCTTGCAGGCCTGCCAGCTTGAAAGTGTTAATCCAGTCCTTCTTCAGCCATTTCCACGGCTCTGAGCATGGCCTTTGCCTTGTTCACCGTCTCCTGGTATTCCGAAGCCGGATCGCTGTCGGCAACCACGCCGCCGCCGGCCTGGATGTACGCTGTGTCATTCTGAATGATCAGCGTGCGGATCGTGATGCACGTGTCCATGCTGCCGGAAAACCCGAAATACCCGACGGCGCCAGCGTAGGGGCCGCGGCGCGTGGGCTCGAGCTCGTCGATGATCTCCATCGCCCTGATCTTGGGAGCGCCCGATACGGTGCCCGCGGGAAAGCAGGCGCGGACCACATCGAAGGCGTCCCTGTCGTCCGACAGCTTTCCGCGCACGTTCGAAACGATG
>JAWOJY010000106.1:0-5260 GCA_033854515.1 Nitrospirota bacterium | reverse complement strand
ATGGAAAAAATAACAATTACCTACGATAAGGCTGGCAATACCTTGGATATCTGGTTTGAAAAACCGCGGCCGTGCGTCAACGAGGAAATCGGGAAAAGCGTTATTATCAAGAAGGACGAAAACGGCGATGTTATCGGATTTGAGAAGATTAACTATCTGAAACGCGACAAGCCCGATGATATCCATTCAATCCCGCTGGAAGTGGCGATTGTTTAAACACGATGAAATCACGCTATCTCCGGAATTTTTCCCCGGAGAGGGGCAATCATGCTCTTGTTAGCCCGTACGCAAGATCATCGCGGATAATATAAACGCCATACTGGAGGTGTGGGGTGAAAACTGCGGTCGTGTTACAAGAAGTAAAAATTAAAGATGTCCGCGTCACGGAGGATGCCATCACAGCCTATCTCGTTGATGGGAGAACCACCAGCGTTCCGCTCGCGTGGTCATGGCGCCTTTCAGAGGCGACCCCTGAGCAGCGGGCACATTATGAGATCATCGGCGACGGCCAGGGAGTCCATTGGCCTGATGTTGATGATGATATCAGCACTGAGGGTATGTTGTACGGAATCCCGGCCTCAAGACCAAAAATTTGAGCGCCTGGGACAGGCCTGCCGGATAAAGTCTTCCGGCTATTAGAAGTTCGGCTCAGAACCACCTGCCGGAGCTAAAAGAAGAATGAAAACCAAGGATCTGATCGCTGAGGCAATTTCGTTGCCCGTAGAAGAACGGGCGATGGTTGTCGACTCACTGTTAAAAAGTTTGAATACGCCGGAATCCGAGGTTGATAGGAAGTGGGCTGCTGTAGCCAAACGGCGGCTGGAGCAATTGCGTTCCGGGGAAGCTCAAGCGGTTCCGGGAGAGGCAGTATTTCAGAAAATATGGAATAGGTTTCCGAAATGAAATGTTCATTTCATCGATGTACTTGCGCACCGGGAAGGTGTCGGCCTCCTCACTTTTTCTTCTTTTCCCCAATTAAAGTAAACAGGTCGTTCGGCAGGCAATCGAAGTAAATCAGCAGCTTCTCGGTATCCTTCCGGCTGATGTTGTAGCTGGGGTTCGTGGCGATCCGGGACAAGGTCAGGGCCTTAATCCCGGTCTTCTTCTCGATCACCTTATAGGTGATCCGTTCCCCCTCCACGGCGCTTTTCCTCTCCATCAACGCCTTCAGGTTCACGATCAACATGCCGGCACTCCTTTGAATCATTCATTGACGCAATTCTATCCTGAAAAGACCTTAAAATCAAATGAAGATATTCTTTTATCATGTAATGACTTGACAGATTTATCTTAATAGGGTATATTAATATCACTAAAAGAAAATAAATAGCTTATTTAGATATTAATAATCATCAATTGATATTGCGATGCTTGCCAGACAACGCGGATAGAAAAGGAGAGACAGGCCGACGCACTACTGCCGGGCTCTCGATCTCGTGAAGGAAACGGCCCCGGCATTACCCGGAAAGGAGGACAAGGATGAAAAACAGCGGCGCCATACGGTCCAGTGAGCTTGCTCAATGGTGCTTCTGCCCCCGGCAGTGGTACCTGATCCGGACAACAGGCAAAAAGCCGGAAGGGAGAGCGGTCACGAGGGGCCTCATATATCACAATGGCAAGGCCGGGAACATTCAGTCGATCCAAAGAATGCAAAGGACTATTGTCATGGCTGCCGCACTGGGAGGGATAGCATGTCTGGCATGGGTGTTTTTCTCATAACAGCGATCATACTGATAGCGCTTGTGGCCGCTCTCCGGAGAAAGCGAAGGCAGGCCGGGATAAGGGGCTGGGTCGTGGCCCAGGACCTCCACGGTATGGGCCACCGGGTCTTCCAGGACCCCAAAACCGGGATTATCTGCAAGCCCGACGTGGCGGAGCGGAAGAGAATCATCGAATACAAGAGCGCTTTCGGCGGCAGCAGGGCCAGGCCGCCTGACGTGCTCCTGATTGCTGCTCATCTCATGGCAACCGGCGCTGCCGAGGCAGAGCTCCGGTACTACCCGGACCGGAGGTTTACCTTCACTAGGGAGAGCCGGGAGATCCAGGACGCCATGAAGTCCGTTGCCGAGATCGTGGACAAGATGAAGAGCCACCTCCGGAACCGCACGGCGCCCAAAGCAACGCCTTCCCCGGGCCGGTGCAGAGCATGCAGGTTCGGCGCAGAATGCCCGGATTCCGTGCGTGACCATCCGTAAATTCAGGAGGACCATGAAAGAGCATTGTAAATCGAAGCATCTGAGAGCAGCATACTGGAAGGCAATCGGCCTTATGGCGCTGTGCGCCGCAGGCGCTGTCTTCTTTTCCCTTGCAGGAGCAGGCCTTCTGGCGAAGAATGTGATCGCCGCCGCGATATCCTTTGGGGCCATGATCCTGTGCATCTTGTACTTTCAGAAGTTGAGCGCGGAAAGAGGCATCCGGGCCGCGGGGCTTAAAGGGGAGAAAGCCCTGCGAAAGGCCCTCAAAAGGATGCTCCCGGACGAGTACACGGCATTCTTCAACATCATCCCCGGCGGGGGACGGGAGATCGACTGCCTGCTCGTGGGGCCGTCCGGAGTCTATGCCTTCGAGGCCAAGCACAGCAAAGGAGAGATTTTGTACAATGAAAACGGGTGGCGCCAGATCAAGGCCAAAGGCAGGAACTCCTATTGCAAGAACCCGGGGTCCCTGTCCGGCCAGATCAAGAGCGCAGTACATGGGCTGAAGCGCCATCTTAAAGGCAACGGAATCGACGTCTGGATCGAGGCGGTTCTTGTGTTCACGCACCCCGAGACGGCGCTTTCGATCAGCAGGGACTTGGAGGGCATTAAGGCGGTCACGATTGACAAGATCGGGACGGTCATTGGAAACAAGGACATCCTTTCCACTCAGGAAAAGCAGAGGATCGAGGCTTTGTTTCTAAACGACTGATGGAGCAAGATGCGAGAATCGCGGTCAACTGATCAGGCCGGCCGCGCCCGGCCGGCCTTCTTCTGGGCTGGTCGAGTTATTCAACTACGGCAGTGGTCAGGTGTATATTAAGGCTGAAGAATTGATCCGCATTATCGAATGGTTACAAAACCTGGCCGTAACAACAAGTGCAACAAGGTCGGCAACGATCTTGGCAACAATGTATGCAAAAACTGGGATTCCGTGTGGTGTGGAATGGCTCACACCAAACCACACCACAGGATTGAATCTGGACTGAACCTATAATTTAGCCCGGGCTTAGAAAATACGGATTGAAACACTGACTTCATGATATGGGTTTTCACGAAAAGTACATCCTGAAGCTGTTACAAATACTATCATTCAAACATTCTATATTTCAAACCGAAGCTCTTAAAAGATTCTTGATGTGGGAAAAGAGGTTCAGCAAAACATGACTACGTTGATCGACGAGAAAAGTCATGGAAAAATCCGAAAAAGATGCAAAGCATAAGTGCTATAATTTTAAAGTAAGGATTCACGAGGACACAAAAAGCTTCGCATAACCATATAATCACGAATCTGAGGAAACGTTATGCGGATAAGATTTGTAGTTCTAAGATGGCTCTCTATAATTTAGATGGAGATAATGAACAGGTGGGGGGAGCGAAAACTATGACTTCCGAAAAAGACAAAATGCACGACGAAGCAGCCATCCGTGAGTTGTTAGACCGTTTTGCAAAGGCGTTTCGCGACAAAGACGTCAGCGGAGTCATGTCTGTTTTTGCCAAAGACATCGTTTCATTTGACATCCTTCCCCCGCTACAAACTGTGGGAGCCGAGGCATTTGTGACGCACTGGCAAGAGTTCTTCGAGTCGCATCAGGGTCCGATTCTTGTCGAGTTTCCCAATATCCGCATTGCTATCGGCGATGACGCAGCGTTCAGCTATTGCCTCCACCGGATAAAGGGGACGTTGAAGAACGGTCAGCATACTGATTGGTGGCTGCGATGGACCGCTTGTTATCGCAAGACCAACGGCAAGTGGCTGATTGTTCACGAACAGGTCTCGGTTCCTGTCGACCTGAGAAGCGGGAAGGCAATGATGGATCTCAAGCCGTAACGTTCGGTTTCTACGCAAATGAAAGCGCTTATCGTGACAGCATACGGCGACGTGGAGAACCTCATACTCGCGGACATGCCCGAACCGAAGGTCGGTCCGGACGACGTCAAGGTTCAGGTTCACGCGGCGAGCATCAATCCGTTCGACTGGAAGCTGCTATCCGGCTACGGGCGCGGGACTCCGATGGAGCTGCATTTTCCGGCGATACTCGGGCGCGACGCCTCGGGCGACGTCCTCGATGTAGGAGTCAACGTGAAAAGCCTGCGCGCCGGGGATCGCGTGCTCGGATTCGCGTCCAGGACGTTTGCTGAGCGTGTGGTTGCACACGAGAACGCATGGGCCAAGTTGCCCCGGGGAATCGAATTGACCGATGCGGCGGCGTTGCCAATGGTGTTGTTGACCGGTGCGCAGCTTGCGGATACGGTGGTACCAAGACCTGGCTTGTCAGTGCTCGTCACGGGCGCGGTTGGGGGAGTGGGGCGTGTCGCCGTGTTCGTCGCGAAGACGGCGGGTGCCACCGTATGGGCCGGCGTCCGAGCGAAACAGAAGGCGGCAGCCGACGCGCTTGGCGCGGATCACGTCGTGGCCATCGATGACGATACAGAGATAGCCGCATTGCCGACATTTGACGCCATCTGCGACACCGTCGACGGCGGGACCATCGCCACACTGCTGCCGCATCTGAAAATGGGTGGAGTGCTCGGCAGCACGCTAGGCGAACCGCCCGGCGCTAGGGAGCGCGGGGTGAGAGTGAGTGCGATTCGAACACAGCCAGATCCAAGGCGGCTGTCAGAGCTCGCTACGGCCGCGGCCGAGAAACGGCTGGTCGTGCCGGTTCAACGGACCTTTCCGCTGGAGAAGGCCGCCGACGCCTTTCGGCTAGCGCGTCAAGGAGGCGTCGGGAAGGTGATGCTTCTGCCCTAGAGTTTCAGGCTGGTGACTATGCGGCTTCGGAAGATCGATGGCAACTGGCTGATCGCGCACGAGCAGCCTCGGTGTTAACCAACCGACTTCCTGTGGGGACAACTGGGGTCACTTCTTGATTCCTGAGAAATAACACTTTCACGCAGTAATTGTTACAGTTTCACTCCTACATATTCTATTTAGTAGGAGGTGACGTCGTTGACGGTAGCGTTGCTGAAAAATATTTATTCCCAGTCGTAACTTTCAGCGCAGACTCCTTCCTATAAGGATTGAGACGACATCTTCACGTCGTCTCAATCCAAGGATCAAG
>JAWOJY010000105.1:0-7664 GCA_033854515.1 Nitrospirota bacterium | reverse complement strand
TTCTCCGAGTCCCGGGTGGACTTCCGGGAACTGGTGAAAGAGCTGGCCCACAAACTCAAGAGCCGGATCGAGATGCGGCAGATCGGCGTCAGGGACGTCGCGAGGACCATCGGGGGGTTCGGACCCTGCGGGAGGGAACTCTGCTGCGCTTCGTACCTGCGCAACTTCGAGCCCGTCTCGATCCGCATGGCAAAAAAGCAGGAGATGGTGCTGAACCCCGCCAAGATATCAGGCGTCTGCGGCAGGCTCCTTTGCTGCCTGTCGTACGAGTACGATATGTACGAGGAGATCAAAAAAGACGTCGCCGACCTCCGCGAGCGGGCGGCGAGGGAGAAGAAGGAAGAAAGCGAACTCCGCCTCGCCGCAGAACGGGAGGAGGCCGAGGAGCGCCGCCTCGCCGAGGAGAAAAGGCGTCAGGAGGAGCGTAGGCAGCAGGAACAGCGGCGGGACAGGCAAAAAGACAACGGCCAGAAAGGCGGCGGAAAACAGGAAAAGAAGAGGGAACAGCCCGAGGAGAAAAAGACCCGATCCGAGCAGGGCAGGGAACGGCCGCAGCAGCAGAGGCAGGAAGGCCAGCTACAGCAGAAGGCACAGCAGCCCCAGCAACAGCAGCAGGGAGAGAAGCAAGGAAAGAAAAACAAGCGTCGCTTCTGGCGCAAGAAAAAGAAACGGCAACAGGGAGAGAAGGGACAGATTAGACCGCAGGGAGGACCGGATGCTCAGGGGGAATGATGTTCATAAAGGTCTCAAGAAACCGAAGAAAGCCGTAAACTGCAAAGCGTACTGCGTGCACGAAGAAAAGGCGTATGAAATTTTCGATGGCGGTTTTTACAGGGGCGCCTCTCCTTCGCGTTCTTTACGATCTCCGTGGTAAATTATTTTTTAGAACGTGTACCATGACGAAAAAATTCTACATCACCACACCTATTTACTACGTCAACGACGCGCCGCACATCGGGCACGCCTATACGACCATCGCGGCGGACACGCTTGCCCGCTTCCATCGGCTGCTCGGCGACGCCGTGTTCTTCCTGACCGGCACGGACGAGCACGGCCAGAAGGTGGAAAAGGCGGCCGAGGAACGGGGACGAACCCCGAAAGAACACGCCGACATCATGACCAAGAACTTCCAGCAGCTCTGGAAGAAGCTTGAGATATCGAATGATGCTTTTATCCGCACGACGGACCGCGAACACATGGCCGTGGTGCAGGAACTTCTTCAAAAGCTCTACGACAAGGGCGAGATCGAGCGGCGCACCTACGAAGGCTGGTACTGTACGCCCGACGAACGCTTCTGGACCGAAAAAGAGATCGTGAACGGCACGTGCCCGGACTGCGGCAGGCCCGTGGAACGCATCTCGGAAGACAACTATTTTTTCCTGATGAGCACATACCAGACGCGGCTCGTCGACCACATCGAGAAGAACCCGAACTACATCCGGCCCGAGAGCAGGCGCAACGAGGTACTCGGCTTCCTGAAATCACAGCCCCTTGGAGACCTCTGCATCTCCCGGCCCAAGGCGAGGCTCTCGTGGGGGATCGAGCTTCCCTTCGACCGGGATTTCGTCACTTACGTCTGGTTCGATGCGCTCGTGAACTACTTCTCAGCGACGCGCTACTTGAGCCCGCCTGCCGAAGGATCGGCTGACCCGGCCGTTCGCGAGAAATACTGGTGGCCCGCGGACCATCACCTTGTGGGCAAGGATATCCTCACCACGCATAGCGTGTATTGGTCAACAATGCTCATGGCGCTCGAGTTGCCGCTCCCCGGGAACATCTTCGCCCACGGCTGGTGGACGAGGGACGGCAAAAAGATGTCCAAATCCCTTGGGAACGTGATCGACCCGAACGAGGTGGCCGACACCTACGGCACAGACGCGTTCCGCTACTTCGTGCTGCGCGAGGTCCCCTTCGGCCTGGACGGCGACTTTTCGCGTGAGTCCTTCATCACGCGCTTCAACACCGAACTCGCGAACGACCTGGGGAACCTGCTCTCGCGGGTGCTCACTATGATAACGAAATACTTTGACGGCAGGATCCCGCCGGCAGGACCGGAGCAGGCGCCCGACCGGGAACTCCGTGAGACGGCGGCATCGGTGCCGGCGCTGATCGCCGAGGACCTCTCCGCGCTCGCATTTACGAAATATTTGCAGGACGTGTGGACGCTCGTGACGCGGGCCAACCGCTACGTCGAGGAAAACGCGCCCTGGGCCCTGGCAAAAAAGGAGGACAGAGCAAGGCTCGGCAGCGTCCTCTACAATCTTTCGGAAACCCTCAGACTGATCGGGCTGTACCTTTATCCCGTGATGCCGTCGACGAGCCGGAAAATCTGGCACAGCATCGGCATCGGCAAAGAGATCGCTTCGGCGCACATGGGTGAAGAATTGTCCTGGGGGACGCTGGCAGCCGGGGCGGCCGTCAGTGCCGGAGAGCAGCTCTTTCCGAGGATTGAGAAAACCGATCTCGTCGGCCGCCGGTCAGTACGGATGGAGACGGATATCGTTGAACCGAAAAGGAAAAGGGAGAAGAAGATGGAGACGACAGCAGCAGACCCGCAAAAACCGGCGAGGAAACCCGAGACCGCCGGGCCGGAACTTATCGGGATCGAAGACTTCGCCAGGGTCGACCTTCGCGTCGGGCAGATCATCGCGGCCGAGCGGGTCGAAAAATCCGGGAAGCTCGTAAAACTCAAGGTGAGCATCGGCGCCGAGACGCGCCAGGTAGTTGCAGGCATCGGCAAGAATTATACGCCCGAAGATCTCACGGGCAAGACCGTCGTGATCGTGGCGAATCTGAAACCCGCCAAGCTCATGGGCATCGAGTCCCAGGGCATGCTCCTGGCCGCGAGCGGCGACGGTGCGCTCGCCGTGGTGACGTTTGATCGCGAGATCAAGCCGGGAGCGAAAGTCAAGTGAACCGCAAGGAGTGAGGAGTAAAGGATAAAAAGTAAGGAAAAGACGCGAGATGAAGGAAGGGGTATTACTTCTAAATCCTCACGCCTTACGAAGGTGTTACAATGCTTATCGACACTCATGCCCACCTCGAAATGCGCGAATTCAACGACGATCGGGACGAAGTCATCCAACGCGCGCGGGAGGCGGGAGTTGAATATATCGTCACGATCGGGACGACCGTTGAGTCGAGCCGCGACGCGGTCATGCTTGCCGAAAAATACGACTTCATCTATGCCGCGGTCGGCATCCACCCGCACGAGGTCAAGGACGTCCTCCATCCGGCCTACGAGGTTCTCAGACATTTCGCGAAACATAAAAAGGTCGTCGCCTACGGAGAGATAGGGCTCGACTACTATTACGAACACTCGCCGCGGTCGGACCAGAAGAGAAAATTCCGCGACATGCTCCGCGAGGCGCGCGAGCTCGATCTGCCGGTCATCATCCACGACCGCGACGCCCACGAGGACACGCTCCGGATCCTCTCGGAAGAATGGTCGCCGGAACTCGGCGGGGTCATGCACTGCTTCTCGGGCGACCTCGCAATGGCCAGGAAGGTCATCGAGATGGGATTTTCCATATCCATCGCGGGGCCGGTCACGTTCCCGAAGGCCGAGGCCCTGCGTGAGGTCGTGAAGCGGATACCGATCGAACACATGCTCGTCGAGACCGACTCGCCCTACCTTGCGCCGCAGCCGGTGCGCGGGAAGCGGAACGAGCCTGCCCATGTGCGTCATACGGCGGAGATGATAGCACAGGTCAAAGGGCTCTCCTTCGACGATGTGGCCAGGATCGCGAGCTTCAACGCCATGCAGCTCTTCGGCATCGGGAAAATCCCCGAGCGGGGCCAAGTCACCTACCCGATCCGTAACTCCCTCTACCTCAATATCACGAACCGCTGCACCTCCGCGTGTACCTTCTGCGTGCGCTACCACACGGATTTCGTGAAGGGACATAATCTTCGCCTGGGCGAGGAGCCTGCCGCGAACGAAGTGATCGCCCAGATCGGCGACCCCAGGCAATACGCCGAGATCGTTTTCTGCGGATACGGCGAGCCGCTGCTGCGCCTCGACGTGGTCAAGGCCGTCGCCGCCGAGATCAAGCGTCGCGGCGGCCGGGTGCGGATCGACACGAACGGACATGCGAACCTGATCCATAAGCGTAATGTGCTTCCCGAACTCGCCGGCCTCGTCGATGCCGTGAGTGTGAGCCTGAACGCCCAGAACGCGGAACTCTACGACAGGATCAGCCAGCCCGCGTTCGGCGTCAACACCTACGAAGCGGTCAAAGATTTTATCCGCGAAGCGAAAAAATATATCCCTGACGTAACGATCACTGTTGTGTCGCTCCCCGAAGTGGACCTCGACGCGTGCAGAAAGACAGCGGACGAACTCGGCGTCAAGTTCCGCATCCGGGAGTATAACGTGGTGGGATGAGTCAGGGAAGTGACCGATCTCGAGGTCGGCAATGAACGCGTTTGCATTAATCGGCTATCCATTATTATGCATTGCAGCAGTCGAATTTTTTCTCGCCCTTATCCTGCTCGGGAAAAAACCGACTACACCCCTTCATAAAATCACCGCAGCCTTCTCCTTTTTTGCCGCCTCTTACTGTCTGTTCGCGGGCATCGTCTACGTCAGGGCCTCTGCGGGACTGGATTATGACATTTTCTATCGCGCCTGCTGGATCGGGTGGATCGGCATCGCTCCGGCGGCCCAGCTCATCTTCTATATGAAAGAGGATAAAAGCCGGGCTGCCCGGCGAATTGTCTTCAGCCTCTACGCCTTCTGGATTCTTACCTTTGCTCTCTGTCTTTTTACAGACTTTGTCGAGACGGGCGTATACTCCCTGGTGCCTTATGTTTACCGCAGAGGACCTCTTGAGATTCCCATCCGCTTGATCGGGGGATCGCTGACCCTATGGCTTATTTATGAGCTTTACAGAGTAAGGAGACAATGCGTTGGATTAAAGAGGATACAGCTCAACTATTTCTTCGTGGGTATGCTTATTTACGCTGCCGGCGTGGCACTGGCTACAGGGGTTTTCCCGCAGTTCGGCGGTCTTGGGTTCGACCCAAGCTTGGGTTCATATTTCAGTCTGCCTTGGGTGGCCCTCACCTTTTATGCCATGACCCGCTACCGCCTGTTCGACATGCACCTCATGATCTCCCGCGCACTCTCCGCTGTTTTCTTATCGGGTATCTTTTCGTGCACCCATATCATGTTATTCAAACTTTTCGAGCCCATTCTCGGGGCCACCTTCGCGATCCTGATTTCACTCTTCATCATCGGATTTATTTTCTTCGGCACCCCCTTCAGCGGACGGATACAAAAGCTGATCCAACGCATCGTGGTCAAAGACAAGTATGACTATCAAAAAATCCTGCAGGATTCTACCAAGACGATCGTGACCATACTGGACCTCGACGAACTCCTCCGATACGTCATCGAGAGAACGAAGAAGAGCCTGGGGGCCGTTCATGTGTCTCTGTACTTAAAGGACGAGGATGGGCATTATCGCGCACGACACAGTTCCGGCGCACGTGACGGATGCGCATCGGATCATACCTTGGACGATCATATCGTTGACTGGATGAAGCGGACCCGGCAGACCGCAGTGAGGGAAGAGCTCGAAGCGGCACTGCCCGAGACGGAATTCGGCAGAGTGAATAAATATATGAAGGACATCGGTGCCGAACTCGTCGTGCCTCTGAGCTGCCAGCACCGGCTGGAAGGAGTGTTGACTCTGGGGCAAAAGGGCAACAAGGAGCCCTATCTCCAGAGCGATATCGATATGTTAGAGGCCCTGGCAGGCTATGCGGCCGTGGCGATAGAAAACGCCCGATTGTACGAGGAGGCGAGGCGCGTGAAAGAATCCCTCCAGGAGAGCGAGCAGAAATTCCGCACCCTCGCGGAGACCATGAAGGGGGGAATCGTCATCTACCGGAAAGATAAATTCCTGTACGTCAACCCGGCGGTCGAGTCCATTACGGGCTATACGGGCGAAGAATTTTTGGCGATGGATTTCAGCCGCATTATTCATCCCTCATATCTGAGTCTGGTGAAGGAGCGTGCATTCGCGCGCCTGCAGGGGAAGCCGGTTCCCATGCAGTACGAGTTCAAAATCATCAGGAAAGACGCCGAAGAGCGATGGGTTCTGGCTCGGGTCGGGTCGATTGAGTACGGGAGGGAACCGGCAACCATTGCGACCCTTCTTGATATCACGGACTACAAGGAGGGGGAAGAAGAGCGGACACGGCTCTATGAAGAGAACATGAGGCACTACAAGGAACGAATCGCGGAAGAGCGAAGGCACCAGGCCGAAAAAGAGAAGATCCTCATGGACATTCACGACGGCATCGGCGGCATCACGACGAACATAAGCCTCCTTGCCGAGGTGGCGCAGAAAGTGCCCTCTGCCGCGGACGTCAAAAAGGCGCTGACCACCATTTCGGGCCTTTCGCGGGAAGGAATAGGGGAGATCAGGAGCCTCATGCACAGTCTCGACGCCAAGGACCTCAGCTGGCACACGCTTACAGCGCAGTTGAGAAGCCAGGGAACGTCTATGGTTGAGCCCCATGCTATCGCGTTCGAGATGCTCCCCGAGATAGAGGACGGCAATGGGCAGCCCGGCAGCCTCCTCTGTCTCTACCTGTTCAGGATTTATCGGGAGGCGCTGACGAACGTTATCAAACATTCGAAGGCGACGAAGGTCATCGTGCACCTCAACGTCGCCCGGGGCCGACTCGTTCTCACGATATGGGACAACGGAGCGGGCCGGGCGAACGAAGTTGGCGCCGCCAGGGGCAGGGGCATGACAAACATGAAAGCCCGGGCCGCCGAAATCGGCGGTACCTTCACGATAACTTCGGACAAGGGCACCCGCGTGTGTGTTGACGTTCCACTTTCCCTGAAAAACTCCAGCCGTGCCGTGGAAATTCAATGAATGGCTGGCGCTGCAGCGGACAAAATGTTTTTTGTCCGTATGTCCGACCGGCTTTTTCGGGGAACGGGAAATCCCGCGCACGGAAGAACCGGCATGACCACTGCGCGCGGTCTTCACGGCCCGCAGTCTTCGTTAATTGATTGACATCACCTGCCGTTTCGGTTAAAATTTCGTATTCATAATCAACCAATTTCACGCCGGGAGGGCAGACTGTGGGCAAAGTGACGCGCGCGCTCATCAGCGTATCTCACAAGGAAGGCATCATCGACTTCGCCAGGGAGCTCGCAAAACTCAACATTGAAATCCTTTCGACGGGGGGCACGGCCAAGCTCCTGCGTGACGGCGGTGTCCCGGTGAAAGACGTTTCCGAGTTCACGGGATTTCCCGAGATGCTCGACGGCAGGGTCAAGACCCTGCATCCCAAAGTCCACGGCGGCCTCCTCGGCCGGCGGAGCAACCCCGACCATGTGCGGCAGATGAAGCAGTACGGAATCGAGCCCATCGACCTCGTGGTCGTGAACCTCTACCCGTTCGAGCAGACCATCGCCAAAGCGGGGTGCACGCTCGGCGAGGCGATCGAAAACATCGATATCGGCGGACCGACCATGCTGCGGTCTGCGGCGAAGAACTATACCGACGTCGCCGTCGTCGTATCGCCGAACGATTATGGACGCGTGCTCGATGAACTCCGGAAGACCGGCGAAGTGTCCGCGAAGACCCGCTTCGATCTCTGCCGGAAAGTCTTTCTCCACACTGCGCGGTATGACA
>JAWOJY010000104.1:0-2657 GCA_033854515.1 Nitrospirota bacterium | reverse complement strand
GCTTCGAAACGCAACAAGTGGCGCGGACCGGGGTCGTGGATATGCCGCAGCCCGGAGAGCGGGTGGTGGGCGGCCACGCCGTCGTGGCCGTAGGATACAACGATGAGTCGAAGCGGTTCATCGTGCGCAATTCCTGGGGCCCGAAATGGGGGACCACGGGATACTTCACCATGCCCTACGGCTATCTTTCTGACAGAAACCTTTCCGATGATTTCTGGACAATCCGGAGAGGGGAGAGGATGTAAAAGTAAAGCTGATTAAGCAGAGAGGCGGTGCAGAATGGCCACAGAAGAGATAGCCGGCATTTCGACAGAAGAATTCTGGAAAAGGTACGCGAAGAAAGGCGCAGTCGGGCTGGTGGGAGGAACTATTTGGATCCATCGGGCAATCTGCGAGACGCAGGCGCTCGTCACGCCTGACCACAAGCCGAGCCTGTGGGCCCATGCGTTCATCTTCACGGGCAAAAGGCCCGACGGCTTTGACTGGCTCGCGGAGTCCGACCTCGTCGTAGAGCCGCTCCGGCTGCGGATCATCAACGGCGCGCAGGAGAGCAGGATCGATAAGTACTACGGGACGGATAAGGCCCTGCACTGCGCGGTGCTTGATTTCGGGTTGAGCGATCCGGATGCCGACAAGGTAGTCAGGAAGGCCCTCGACATGATTTCGAAGAAGATCCTGTACCCTGTTTCCGGGCTGTTCGGAACGCTCCTTGCCTATCTCTCGGGCACCGAAAGATGGCGCAACCTCTGGAACACCCGGAATGCGCTGTACTGCTCGGCCTTCGTCCAGGAGGCGTATCTGGCCGCGGGGATCGATCTCGCGCGCGATGTGGCGACCACCAATACCAGCCCGGAGCACCTTTGGTTAACGAAGGTCCCTCACCGATCGTATTTATTAAAGAGGGTGTAAAATGCTATGGTACGGCTGCGGAAGGAGGTTCTCATGCTGGTTGTGATGAGCGATCTTCACTTTCAGGATACTATAAATGACACTATTACAGACAAAGATAACAATCCCGTCACCGTGGACAGGAATGTATCGCCCGATGCCTTCAAAGAGATTTTCGAAGAGATCATGACGACGGCTTACAGCAACGAGGCCCGGGAGCTGATCATCATTCTGGCCGGGGACATTTTCGACCTCAACCGGAGCCAAAGATGGCTCGAGAGCGATATCAGGCCGTACGGAGAACATACCCCGGATGAATGGTATCCGATTGCCGACGCGATTCTGAAGGATATTATCAAAAGCAATGATAGGACTTTCAGCATCTTCAGGGAAATGGCCCGGAAAAGACTGAATAACGGCGTTCAGATCGTCTTTCAATATCTGCCGGGCAATCACGACCGCCTCATTAATCTGCATCCCGAACTAAGGAAAAGAGTTAAAGCGGAATTATTGGGCCGGCGAATCCCGGACGACGCCGGGTTCGATCATGTGTATCGCTCGAACGAATACGGGGTGCTCATCAGACACGGCCATGAGTATGATCGAAGCAATTTTGCAGGAAATATACCGGACAAAGGGATATTCAACGTTGATCCTGCAGACTATGCCCGGGCCCCGTTGGGTGACTATGCGACCATTGATATAGCCGCCGGTCTTGCGTTCGAATACAGGAAACTTCATGAAGACGACATCAAGGCAGGCGATGACGTACACCGGTCTGAGGTGCATCGGTCTATTTACTGTAAACTGCTTGAATTCGATGATTTGCGTCCGCAGTCGGATATACTGGACTTTTTACAGGCGAGAACCGCAGATGACATCGATGTCTGGGAATACCTCACCCCTGCTGCCGATAATGTCGTAAAAAAAGCCTTAAACAGCAAATTCCTGATGAGCAAATTGGGAACGTGGGGGAAAATTATTCCTTTGGCCAAATGGCTGCCCACCAAACTGCTCCCGACGAAATTTATCATCAGACTCATCAGCAGCATGCATTCCGGCGGGCCGCTGCCGTGGCAGTATGCAGAGCGGGAAGAAACATTAGGCGCAAATGAAGGGAGATATGTTGTGGCCGGCCACACCCATTCCCCATGCGTCGAATTTTTAAAGCTCCGAGAAAACGACGGCAAGGAACTGTTCTTTTTCGACACAGGAACGTGGCGCCAGCAGATCAGAAAATGCCAGGATTGTACGACATTTGCCCGCGCCAAGGCGCTCACGTACGTCGTCTTTTACTCTTCTCAGGAGGACCTGCACCATACCAAGGGTGCAAAGGGTTACAGTTTCGACTATTGGAGCGGGTTTACAAAAAAAGAGCAGGCATGACGTTCGCATTCACGGGGAGATTGCGGGCTCGGGCGACTTATGCAACGGGAAACGTCTTATCACGACGGAAAGGCGCACGGTTTCGCCGCGCGAACAAACGTTACTTTCCTGCGCTGTTCCAGATTGAAGCAATTCTCACACAAGGAGGCGGCCATGCTTCAATATAAAGAGCTTCCTCCGTTCAAGGCGGAATATCTTTTCCCTCCGGTCAAAGACTACGTCTTTTTCAAGGACGGCGCAGCCAACCCCTTTCGGCGCGATGCGACGATACTGGAACCGGTGAACGCCTGGTGGCTGGCCGATGCCTCCCTTCTGGCTTACGCTGACGGACCGTCGGCAACGGAGCAGTTCCGGAAGGCCGGTCTCGAAGTTGTCGGCGGGTC
>JAWOJY010000103.1:0-22993 GCA_033854515.1 Nitrospirota bacterium | reverse complement strand
TCATCAGTTGTGCCGGGTCGCCCGCCAGTCTGGCATCGGGGAAGGTCTGACGATAGATCTCTTTGATCGCACGGTCCAGCCTCCCGTACGACGATTCGATCACATAATACTTCACCCCGATGTTCGTTGCGAGGAGCAGCGCCGCTGCGGCGCCGGCAATGATGACGGTCCGCCTCCGGCGGCGCATGCCTTCATCGGCCCGGCGGTACGCAAACTCGCCTTTCCGGAAGTTGACCTGATCGGAAAACGCGAGCCCCAGGCTCACCGCGTCCGCCGCCTGTTTTCTGTGGAACTCGGGAGCTGACTGCTCCACCGCGATGCCTATTCTGGCGAGTGCGGATTGAACGACGTCGTCTGAGCCGAGGATTAAAGCCTTCTCGACCCGCTCCTTGTGGTCGGTCTCGAGCGCCTGGAGCGTGTGCTGGAGCCCCCCCGTCGCCGTGGCAGGCGCAAAACTCCGAAGCGCCTTCACGGTCTCTCCGTTTCTCACGCAGAGATCTCTGCCGCAGACCAGCAGCGAATTCCTGTCGCTCTTGATCATAGGCGAGACCGCGTTAAGCCCGATATATGACGGCACGATGACCTGTGGGTCGATACCTGCGGCGGAAAGCAGCTCCAGGTGCTGTCTCAGTACGGCCTGGGGAAGCATGATCGCGAGCACCGGCGTCTCCGTCTGCCCGTCAGAATCCTTCCCGCTCTTCCCGCCGTCGAGGGCGATATGGTCGAGAACGATATCGTCGAACGCAAAGGGCACATTATCTTCGAGCTCGAAGGGAAGCGCCTTCTCGACGCGTTTGCGGTCGGCAAAGGGTAAGTGCACAACGCGCTGGCTGAAGAGGTAGCCGGGAATGGACGAGACTATCCTGGCCCCGCCCCAATCCTTCGCCTTTTCCTTCAATATCTCGATCAGCTCCGCGTCCGTGGCGAAAGGAGCGCTGAAGGAGTCCATGAGTTCCGTCTGCCGGAGGCCCTTCTGCACGACCGCTGCGGCAACGAGGCCCTTTTCTATTTTAAGACCGACAATTTTCACAAAGCTCTCCAGTAGAGGATCTGAGCTTTATCCATATTGATAATTGCCTCTATCTGTTTCGTGTAGCCGCCGACAGTAGCGTAGGTGTAAACTTTATAAATGCTGCTGTGATCTGTTAAATAGCTGTACGCTAACATCGTCGATCCCCATGGCACCTTCGCGGTTTTGACTGAATCAGGCACCGTACTTAGAGTATAAGGATTTTGACTCCGCTCTTCAATAACTTGCTGTGCAGACCCGGGGGTTATCCCAAGGGCTTCAAGGACGTCTGCAGAAGCGGTATTAATATTGATGTTAATTGTACCTCGCTGACTGAGAGGGATCACGCTGAAACAGTTGCTCACCTTGTTATAATCTTCGTCGCTCATGTACTGGTGAAGTCCCGTCAACAAGCTCAGATTGTTGATGTTGCTTGTCGGATCAACCATCCTGTCGTAGACAGAGAGGTCTATATCTTTGTTCTCAAAGAGCGTCTTCACGATGTTCTGCGTAAACGGGTCCGTCTTTATATCTGTAATCATGATTTTCCCTGTCTCATCCTCCCACTTGATCCTGAGCTGGGTGTCGCCTCCGCTTATCATCGGCACAACGCTCCACTCTCCCTGGGGAACGAGTTTCTTCAGGTCCTCGATCTTGTTGTTAAACTTGATGAACGCATTCACGCCGGAACGCGCAAGAAAGTATGCCCGCTGACTGTCGCGGAAATTGACCGCGCCGTTCAGACTCACTCTCGTAGCGTAAGCGAACTCGAATACGAGCGCGATCAGAAGCGCCGTAACCAGAAGCACAATCAGGAGCGCGACGCCCCGTTTATTATGTATTATCGTTTTCCCCAAAGCAGCTTCCCCGTTGAAAAAGCACAATCATGATGAGGGCTGATATACGATATCAACGTCAGTAACGTACACAGAGCCGCTATTAAGCGTGAGGGTAATCTCAACGGCCTTGGGCAATAAGAATCCGACGGGTTTGGACCTGGAGTCCCACTCATCAACCCAATTTTTCCCATCCGAAGTGTATCGAAACTGCAGGTTAACGACACGGTCCGTGATCTCGTACTCATCGCCGCCTTCGAGCGCCGGCGTGTCCTTGCTCAATATCCGCTTTTCTCTGCGGTAGAGAGCATATCCTTGACCTTCCGGCTTCTCCTTGAAGTAGTACCCTACTTCCCAGAGATCCATCTCTTGCGTATCGGGCCTGCGCCAGTTCGTCAGCGTGGTCAGATAGATGTCGTCATGCCTGACTTTGTCCTCCCCGTCGCCGACCTCTTCTTTTTTCCCGTAAAAGATCGTTAGGGTGGCCCCTTGCTGGTTCATGCTCGGGCTTACATAGGCATTGGAAATGTCGTCCGAAAGCCTGCTGACCAGCGTGCGAGCCACGTCGGTATCGTCGCGGCTCTCCTCTGCTTGTTTGATGTTCCTTTCCGCGGTGGAGAAGCTCGTGTAAATTACGGTGATGATCACGGCAAGAATCGCCATGGCGAGCAAAACTTCGAGGAGCGTGAAACCGCTCGTCCTTCTATTCATAGCTCACCAACTCCACCTGTTCCTGCCGCTCGCCCTCTTTCCAGAGCACGGCAACCCGCACCTCCATAAGCGTTTTCTCTATCTCGGAAGGTGAAATTGTCATTTTCCAGGTATAACCCTTAAACTCCTCCTCCGGGAACTCCCCCTCGTCCTCTTTCTGTACGATCGGCGTGGTCAACAGCGTCTCGGTCATCATTCGCTTTGCCAGGAGCGTCGCCGTTGTAATGTGCTCCGAAAACATCACGTCCTGCGTGCCCCTGTTTTTTAACCCCAGGAGCGAAACGAGCACGATGGCCAGAATGGCCACTGCCACCATGACCTCGAGGAGGGTAAAGCCGTGGCTGCCTCTTTTTCTCAACCTGACTCCATGCCCTTTGTCCCATGTTCCTTGCATAAGGGTCACTTTTCCTCCAGGTATCCCTCATGGAGCTCGGTGTCGCCCGTAAGCGGCTGAACGACCAGGGTGAAGTCTTTATCATTTCCGTCACGGAGGTGGATAAACGCTTTCTCGACCCACCCGTCAGGCGTGAACAGGATGTACGGCTCGTCCGGGTGGCTGCCTGCTTGAACGTCCTTGAACGTTGTCTGCCCCGAAAGGCTTCCCTCATTCGCCAGCACGGACTGTAAACGCTTGAACTCGGTGGTCTGGTCCGACGTAACGGTAAGAGCCTCCGCCCAGTAGCGTCCGCTCTGGATGTCGAACTTCAGCCGGTACACGGTCTTCTTCGCCTGGGCATCGTCCCTGAGAAAGCGGATCATGCCGGTCAGGTGTCTGGCGCTCCGCTTGAGGTTCGCCTCGCCGATTTCGCCGAGCCGCGGGATCACGAGCGAAATCATGATTCCGAGCACCACGATCACGATCGCAATCTCGATCAGGGTGAAACCTTTGGAATGGGGAGTTGAAAATCCAACATCCGCTACCACACGTTCTTTAACATTCCGCATTCCGAATTCCCCATTCCGCATTCTACTGCATCTTCCAGCTCTCGATGTCGGCGTTATTGCCGTCGCCGCCCGGCTCGCCGTCGGCCCCGTAGGAAACGATATCGTACTCCCGGCCCTCGTTGCCCGGAGAAATGTAGACGAAATCCTTGCCCCAGGGGTCCTTGGGTATCCTGGCCGGTTTCAAGTATCCGCCGTCCCTCCAATTCGTCGGGATACGCCCCGATTCAGGCTTTTTGATCAAAGCATCGAGACCCTGGTCCGTCGACGGATAGAACCCGTTGTCAAGTTTGAACGCGTCCAAAGCGTCCTCGAGCGATCGGATCTGCACTTTTGCGGCCTCTAATTTGGCTTTTTCCTCCTGCCCCAGGATCCTGGGCAGGACGAGGCCCGCGAGCAGGCCGAGGATGATCACGACGACCATGATTTCTATGAGAGTGAAACCTCTCTGATATTTTTTCTCCATAGCAGCTCTCCTTTTATCTTATTCATCAAACGATGAACCTACCCGGCATTCCTGCCGGCGGCATTTTACTTCCCTTGGCGATCCATTCACCTCACTCCGGAACTCATCTGAAGTATGGGCAGTAAAATCGCGACAACGATGAACCCCACGACAACTCCCATCACTAAAATGATCACCGGTTCAAGAAGCGACATGAGCGCCGTGATCCGGGTCTCCACGATCCTGTCGAAGGAGTCGGAAATCTTGAGCAGCATCTTCTCGAGTTCTCCGCTCTTTTCTCCCACGGCGACCATCTGCACGACCACGGGCGGGAACAGCCCGCTCCTCCGGAGAGGATCGGCGATCGGTTCGCCTTCCCGTACGTTTTCGCGCGCCTTCTGGACGGCGTTCGCGAGCACCGTGTTTCCCACGACGCTCTTGACTATGTCCAGAGCGGTGAGCGCCGGCACGCCGCTCTGGAGCAGTGTGCCGAGGGTCCGTGTAAACCGTGATACGGCAATCATCCGGATGAGACTTCCGAACATGGGAAGCCGCAGAAGCAGATGATCAAGCCTTTCCTTGCCCTCCTGCGTGCTGAAATACTTATTGAGATAATACACCGTTCCGCCCATGGCAATCAAGATGAGCCACCAGAACATTGAGAGAAATTTCACGACCGCGAGAAGCACCAGGGTAATGAACGGAAGCTGCTGCTTCATGTCCTCGAACATGCCGACCACCCGCGGCAGCACGAAACTGAAAAGAAAGAAGAGCACGCCGACGCCGATCACGGTCATGAGCGCCGGATAGGCGAGCGCTGCTGCGAACCTGCCGCGGAATCTGGCCTGCTCTTCGAGAAAATCGGCGAGCCGGTCGAGCGTTATCTCGAGGGTTCCGCTCACCTCCCCGGCCGACACCATGTTGATATAGAGCTGCGAGAAGACCTTCGGATTCGCCTTGAGCGCGTCGGCGAGCGAGGCGCCTTCGCGCACCGAGTCGCGTATGGAGGAGAGGGCGCGTTTCAGCCCCGTAATCTCCTCCTGCTCCACGAGCACGCCGAGGGCGTCCATAAGCGGCAGGCCGGACGAGAGGAGCGTGGCGAACTGGCGCGTGGTATTGGCAAGGTCCCTCGTGCTCACCCTCCGGGACGCACCAAGGGTGATCTCTCCTCTCCGCGACAGGCGGCCGACCCCTTCGTTGATCTCGAGAACAACAACACCTTCTTTTTTAAGTCTTGTTTTGACTATTCGCAGGCTGTCCCCGTCGAGAACACCGGAAACCTTCTTGCCCTGCGCAGTCACACCTTTATATTCGTAAACAGGCATAATTATTTCAGACAACAGACATCAGACAATCAGAAGACAGACAAAATCCGAAAACTCTCTTATCTTTTGTCTGTGGTCTCTCCTCCGTCTTCTGGCATCTGGTCTTACAATTCCCTCTGCGTCACCCGCACGACCTCATCGACCGACGTGATTCCGGCGAGGATCTTGTTCGCGCCGTCCTGGCGGAGCGTCTGCATTCCTTTTTTCATTGCTATCGCCTTGATGGTGCTTGCATCGGCGTTCTTCATGATTTGCTGCCTGACCTCATCGTCGATTATAAGCAATTCGTAGATCGCCTTCCGGCCGAGGTAGCCCGTGTGGAAGCATGCTTCACATCCCTTGGCGCGGTACACGGTCGGAGCTTCCGCCCCGGGCGCGACTTCGAGTTCGGACATTTCGAGCGGCGTCATGGGATAGGGTTCCCGGCACTCCGTGCACAGAACGCGCACGAGCCGCTGGGCCAGGATGGCCATGACCGACGACGAGATCAGAAAGGGCTCGATCTTCATGTCCACGAGCCGTGTTACCGCGCCTGCGGCGTCATTCGTATGGAGCGTGGAGAACACCAGATGCCCGGTGAGCGCCGCCTGGATCGCGATCTCTGCGGTCTCCGAATCCCTGATTTCGCCGACGAGGATGACGTCCGGGTCCTGCCTGAGCACTGAGCGGAGCCCGGCGGCAAAGGTCAGGTTGATCTTGGGGTTTACCTGTATCTGGCCGATGCCCTTCATCTGGTACTCGATGGGGTCCTCGATGGTGATGATGTTTTTGTCGGGAGAGTTTATCTTCGCGAGCGCGCCGTACAGCGTCGTCGTCTTTCCGCTGCCCGTGGGGCCGGTCACCAGGATGATGCCGTGCGGCCGGGAGATGAGCTCATTGAAGTGGGCGAGGTTTTCGCCGGAGAACCCGATCTCCTCGAGCGGCAGCAGGGCGCTCTCGCGGTAGAGAAGCCGCAGCACGATGCGCTCGCCGAACGCCGTCGGCACGATCGAGACGCGGATGTCCACGTCCTTGCCGCCGATCTTGATCCGCATGCCGCCGTCCTGGGGAAGCCGCTTCTCGGCGATATTGAGGCCTGACATGATCTTGACGCGCGACGCGATGCTCGCCTGGAACCGCTTCTTGATCGTAAGGATGTTATAGAGGATACCGTCGATGCGGAACCGGGCGATCACGTCCTTCTCGAAGGGCTCAACATGGATGTCGCTCGCGCGCTCACGTATTGCCTGCGACAGGAGCGAGTTCACGAGTCTGATGATCGGCGCGTCGTCCGTTACCTCGAGCAGGTCCGTCGGCTCCTCGAGCTCGGCCGCCAGGAACGAGAGGTCTTCCTCTTCCATTTCCTGCGCCGTGTCCTCGGCTTTGTTCATGTCCTCGCTATGGAGGCGGTTGATGGCATCGAGGATCTTTTCCGATGGGGCGAGACAGAGCGAGACGTCCGCGCTGAGGAGCATGGCGAGGTCGTCCACGATGGCAAGATTGAGCGGCTCCGACGTCGCCGTGAGAATGGACCCGTTCTCTCTTCTGAGCGGAAGGGCTATCGCCTTTTTGGCATAGGTGATCGGAAGTTTGAGCGCGAGTTCGCGGTCAATCTCCCCGAGGTCGGGCTGGAACGGCAGACCGAGCTGCGTGCCGATGGCCTTGAGCACATCATCCTCGGTCACATAGTTCAGACGAACAAGGAGCGCCCCGATTCTGCCCCCGCGCTTCTGCTGGAGGTCAAGCGCCTTTTTGAGCTTCTCCGGGGAAAGCCCAGATTCGGCAAGTATCTCCCCGAGCAGGCGCCTCACGGAGTTCCCTCCTCCGGAGTTCCAGATTTTCCCGCAGGTGAAGTGGCGGCATTCGTTGCGGGATTGTTCGCGGTACCCGGATTCTCAGCAGGTTGTGTCGGCGTCGGTGCCGACATGACAGCACCCGAAGTTCCCGTCTCCGTGGAAACCGGCTCTTCCGGGGTCGGGGTCACTGTGGACTGGGTCGGCGTCGGTGCCGACGTGACAGCACCTGTTTCTTTCTTTTCCGCTGCACCCTGCTTCGTTTCCGGTTGTACGGGCTCGGGCAGGGGTATGGTCGCTTCAGGGCCTTTCTTCTCGATGCGGTATTCCTTGCGGAATTGCTCGAGGGCTTCGCCCTTCTTTCTCGTAATGTCAGCGGCCTCCTGGTCATTTTTGATGATGTAAGGCGTGATGAAGATCATGAGGTTGGTCTTCTGGACCTGGGTCGTCTTGAACTTAAAGAGCCAGCCAAGGAGCGGGATATCTCCAAGGAGAGGCACCTTGCTTGTCTGGGACGTCACATTGTCCCTGATGAGTCCCCCGATCACCATGGTCTGCCCGTCCTTGACCACGACCGTCGTGCTCGCCGAGCGTTTGCTCGTGCTCGGCCCCACGACGTTGGGGTTCAACCCCGGCGTTGTGGTGATGTCTGAAATCTCCTGGTAGACATCGAGCCGCACGCGGTCTTCCGATGTGATCTGGGGAGTGATCTTCAGGCTGATGCCCACGTCCCTCCTATCGATCGAAGTCAGAATGGCTGCTCCTCCCGTCGCTGCCGTTTGGCTCTGGCCCGTAACGAAGGGAATGTTCTCACCCACCATAATCTCCGCCTTCTGATTGTCCATGGTGAGGATGTTCGGTGTGGAGAGTACGTTCACGTCTCCGTCGGACTCCAGTGCGTGCAGCAGTGCGCCGACATTCAGGTATTCGACCCCTTTGAAGGTAAAGGTGCCTTTGACCGCGCCTACATTCAATCCGTTCAGCGTTGCCAAGCCTGCCGGGCCGTTCACGATTACGTTGCCTATATTGCCGAAGTTCGTGCCGCCGATGGCGCTTATCTTGTTGCTGCCCTCAAGCTGGTTGAGGTTTGCGGCCTGAAACTCAAATCCCAGTTCGCGCTGTTTGGAAAGGCTCATCTCGATGATCGCCGCCTCCACATACACCTGGCGGCGCCTGATGTCGAGTTTCCGGATAACGTCCTTTATTGTCTCGTAATCAGTGGGGGACCCGACGATGATGAGCGAATTGGTAGCCTTGTCGGCGGTGATGGTGACCGTTCCTTCAAGTATGGTGGCTGGCCCGATGGGCTGAGCGCCTCCCGGCGGCGTAGCAGGCAGTCGTGCGACAAGCGCCGACATAACTTTGGCGATGTCTTCCGCATTTGCATTCTTGAGGTAGTAGACGTTGATCTTGCCCCTGCCCTCTGGGGCGGGAACATCGAGGGCATGGACCAGGCTTTCAATCTTCCTTATGTTCGGCACGGATTCAGTGAGGATGATGGAATTCGTCGAAGGGTAGGCAATGAGGCTCCCGTCCTTGCTGATGAGCGGCGTGATTGTGCGCACCATGTCCTGAGGATTGACGTAGGTCAGGCGGATGAGCTTGGTGACGAATCCCTCTCCGGCGAGGCTGCCGTCGGGAAGCACCTTGATTCCGCTTTGCCGGGCGGAGGCCGAAGGGATGATACGGGTCACTGTTCCTTCTTCCACGGCGGTAAAGCCCTTGGTATCGAGCGCCGAGAGAAACACCTGGTACGCTTCCTGCGGGGAGATTCTGGTCGGTGTCATAATCGTTACCTTGCCCGTAACCCGGTCGTCGATGATGAAGTTTCTCCGCGTCAGCTCGCTCATCACCTTGACAAGGGCTGAGATATCGATGTTCGTGAAATTTAAGGTTATATAATTCTGTCCCTGTGCGCTTTTCGACGGTTCTGTCTGGGCGGGCGGTGGGGCTGGCGCGGGCGGAGCCTGCTGGGCGTGCGAGGTCGCGGCAGTGACAAGCACAAGCCCCGCCAAGAGCAGGGCCGATGGTTTTTCCACCTTATTCCTCCGGGAAAATACGGATAAGAAGTTAGCAGCTCGTGCGATTTTCAGGAAATGAGAACTTCGTATCGAAAAATGTTCCACTCACCGTATCTCGTAATTCAGCGTCTGGCGCTGGCCGCCGCGCATCAGGTCGATCGAAATGCTTTTCTCCTCTTTGAGTCCCTGGTACATCTGGAAGAATTTGCCCGGATCGTCGACATCCTGCGAATTGATCTTCTGTATGATATCGCCGTTCTGAAGCCCCATCTTCTCGAAAATGCTCCCTGGAACGATCTCGCTGATCCTGAAGCCCACGGTCTTGCCCTGTTCCGAATAGGGCAGTGCCCTCGCTTGCGTCAGTATCTGGTTTATGTTATCCGTGCTGGCCGCGACCTCTCGCTGGTCTACCATCCACCTGCCATTGGAAATCTTTCGCACGCCCGCGGCCGCCGGTCCGGCCTTTGCCATGTTCACGATCTTGGTGTCGTCAACCACCTGAAGGTCGAACGTCCCGCCGTTGGAGCGTTTGATAGTGATTTTGTCACGCTGCACCTTGACGATCTGAGATCCGTCCGTAAGCTTCTGGTTCACGCGATAGAACGCCTGGCCGGTAGTGTCTTCGAGTACCGCCCCGGAGAAAGTCTCGCCCTCAACCGTTCCGATCAATCGGAAGGACGATGCCGGGGGAGCGGCGCTTCCGGCGCCGCCTGTCACAGACGAGCCCTTTCCTTCGCCGAACAGGCCGCGCTCCAGAATCGGCGTATAATCGCTCAGTTCGCGTCTGGGCTCGAAACTCGGCTTCTGCTGCTCAAGCGATGCGGCGACGTTCGGCGCGGAGTCCAAACTTCGCCCGATCATCGCGTCGACCGTGTCGGCGAGAAAATATGCCGATACGGTAAGCAGTAAGACGAGAATCAACGTATAGAGGGTTTTGTCTTCTTTCATTTTAGCTTCCGCTTGTACAATTTCCGGCCGCTTTTTTCCGGCTTCTGTTCTCGCTCCCCTTGATCCGCACTTATTGCTTCAATCGAAAAACATCTCCTTTGGAGAATCCAGCACCGCTCACGGTAACGGCCTTCGTCACTTTTTCGAGTACCAGCGTTGCCATGACCACCCGCGCCGTAGTTTTCTTGCCCGCCGGTGAGACCGAATACGCTCACGCCGCCCGACTTTTCGCCGAACTCGGTGACAGCGCCGGCGACGCGATCAGCGCGATCACATACCTTTGCCACCTTGTCATCGTCGTACTTTATTTTCTCCTTACTATTATGAGGCAAGTTGAATCGATTTGATTATACTCTCCTGCACGGGCGTTGTCAATTGCTTTATGGCTTTTTCAGCCGCGAAAAACTGGCGGCGTACGGATTTCCAGCGGCAATTCGCGATGAGGCAAAGGCTGTATCGCGTTCTACGGTTGCGGCGTCGTTTTAGTAAAGAAGATGAACGCCATACCGGGCCGCCGCGACGAGTCTTTGACCACGAAATGGACACTATCGAAGGAATATCCCCTTCTGGTCCAGTCGTTCAGGATATTCTCGATCTCTTCATCAGTCACCGCGCTCGTTTCTACGACTTTGTATTCCATACGAATATTATAAAGAACAAAAAACATTTTTTCAATACCGTGCACGGCGGCGCCCATGGTCTGCGCCAATAAAATGTTCTTTGAAGGAGTGATCCGCCAGCCGGCAATGAAGACCGCTTCAGGGGGGGCGCTGATTTAAGCGAGGACTTCAAAAAAGAAAGGGAGGCGTTCTCGTGCCATCACTGCAATTCCATGAATTTTCGGAGAAAACATCCACTTTTATTCACTCTTTTTCTCTTCTTTCTTCGCTTTATTTTGTTCTTTTTTCTGGTCCTTTATTTTGGCTTTTGTTTCCGTCTCGAGGAGATACAGAATTTCACTGATTCTGTTCTGCAGGCGGGTCACGGCTTTCTGAATTTCTACGTCCTTCTCCCGTTCGCTCATTCGCATGTAGCTTTCTATAGTCGGTCTTTCCTGACCTTTTTCCTTACCTTTCGCTTTACATCCATCTTCAAACTTATTCACAGCCCCACCTCCAGACCAGGCCAAAACGTCTCCAAAAATCACATGCAAATACCGTTTTTTTAAGTAATAAGGTTATATGATGGGGAGAGAATTGTAAATCACCCTAGTGGGGTATTTTTAGGGTATGGGGAAAATTGCCTCTATGTCCGGGAAAATAGGCAATAAGGTCAGATAATGCCTTTCTTCCGTGCCCGGAGAAGCGCTTCGTTGCGGTCTTTAGCCTGAAGTTTTTCGTAAATATTTTTTATATGGGTATGCACCGTGTGCGAGCTGATGCTCAATCGTTGAGAAATTTCTTTATAGGTGAGCCCCTCTTCTATGCATTTAACGATGTCTCTTTCCCTGTGACTCAATATATATTGATCGCTTATACTATCATCCTGAAACTCATGTATCACCTTCCGCGCTATTTTAGGGCTCATGGGTGAGCCGCCGTGATAGAGGTTGTAGAGCGACTCGATGAGCTCCCTCGGTGTACTTCCTTTGAGGATATACCCGGAAGCACCTGCTTTTATGGCGGAAAACACGGATTCGCGGTCTTCAAACACCGTGTGCACCATGATTTCCACGTTCGGCATATCGGTCTTGGCCTTTCGGATGAGCTCTATACCCGACATGCCGGGAAGCCCCAGATCCACTAGCATTACCTCAGGAGAGGATGCCTTGAGCGATTGCACCGCCTCCTCCGCGGTTGTAAAGGCTCCTGTGACGGTAATACCGTCTTCGCCGCTCAGGAGCAGTTTGAGATTTTCTATCAAAATGGGATCATCTTCAACAATAGCCAGTCGCATAATAGTATTATTACCACAAAATTCCATTTTACTCCATGCCCTGTAAGGGGTATTTTAAGGGCAGCGGAATTTCAAGGCTCACCCGCGTTCCCCCGTCAGAGGTTATGGTTACGCTTCCGCCCATCTCTTCCGCCCGAGCCTTCATGGTCGACAGGCCCCTCCCGCCGCTTCGTCCCCCGTCCAGCCCGATCCCGTCGTCGTATATGGCAAGGCTGAGCTTCTCCTCGTCGATTTCGAGCATTACGGTGACTGCGGTTGCCTTCGAATGTTTGATGACGTTCGTGAGCGCCTCTTTGTAAATTCTGAACGTGTTCACCCAGAGAAGGCTGCCGGGCTTGCTTTTCATGTTTTTTTTGGCCGTCTTCATCTGGAATGATATGCTGTGAGGCTCGACCATGTTCATGCCCTGATTTCTGAGTTCGGCGATCAGCGTGTGCCAGTCTGTGTCCTTCGTGTCCAGACTGTGCATAAAGCTCCTGATCTCAGAGATTCCTTCCCGCGCGAGCCTGGTTATTGTGGAAAGAGGCTTCTTCACTGCTTCGTTCATCGCCGTCTTCCGGGCGATCTCTGCGAGAATGCTGATATTCGTCGTTATCCCTCCTATGCCGTCGTGAAGATCCATGAGGATCTTCTCTTTTTCCATCACGTGTCTTTTCTCTTCTTCGATTCGCTCCTGGTACTGCCTCGTGCTCTCCTGATAAAACTTCATACGCTCCTCCTCCGCCTGTTTGCGGGCGGTGATGTCGAAGAGCGTGCCGATAACAGCGGGGCGTCCTTCGTACTCGATGGTCCCCGCGGTCATATTCACCCAGCGTTCTTCCCCGTTTTTTTTGATGACCTTGAATTCGTATTCCGGTATGACCTTTTCGCCGCTCAGACGGGCCTGCGCGCGCTCCCGTACCATATCCACATACGCGGGATGCACGATATGCCAGAAGTCCATGGCCATGAACTCCTCGCGCGTGTATCCTGCCATGGCTTCGCCGGCCGGATTTGCGTACAGGAACTTTCCTCCTTGATGAATGAATATCGCCGCCGTGGTCGTTTGGGCCAGCGTGAGAAACCTCAGCTCACTCTCATGCAGCGAGCCCTTTACCCGGCGTGCGTCTTCGTACAGCCGGGCGTTCTCCAACGCGACGGCGACGTGGTCCGCCAGCGCGTCGAGAAGGTCGATATCGCCCTGGACATACCTGTTTTTGCTTCCTTTGCGCCCGAGCGTCAGAATGCCCCGGAGCTGTCCCTTGTAGAGCAGAGGCACGACCAGTTCGGCGCCCGTCCGCTGCATGTAGGCAAAGAGCTTGCCGCCGCCCTCGTGCGGCGGCTGGTCCTCCACGTCCTGCCGTATCACGATTCGCCCGGTCCGTTCGATCCACTGCAAGAGGGAGTTGTCCGGAGGACAACTTCTCACCGTTTCTTCGGGGATGCCGAAGACATGGCGTACCCGGTAAGTTCCGTCCTCCTCCTTCAGGAGGAGGCAAATGTTCTCCGCTCCTAAACTCGTTTTCATGATGTCGATAATGTAATTTAACAATTCGTCGAGGTCGAGTATCGTGACGATCGCCTTGATGGATTCCTTGAGGACATGCTGGTAATCATATCTGCCCTTCACGACGACCTTCCGAACCTGCGCCTGCAGCCTGTTTCTGAACGGAGTGCCGAAGAAAATCACGCCGGCAATCGACAGCGAAAGTAAAATCGCCAGGGAGGAGCCCACCGCGGATTGAAAGAGCAGGAAAAGGACGCTCTGGAGGCCGGAAAAGATCAGCACTAGGAGGACGATACTCAACGAGCGCGAGATGACAAGCCGGATGTCAAACAGGCTGTAACGGATGATGGCATAAAAGGTAAGGACGACCCAGGGGAAGCTGAAATAGGCGCCGTACGACGGATCGACGTCCACGCTGTGGACTAACTGGAGAAACCCTGCAATCAACGCACTGCTGCCGCCGAAGATTATAATGCCGGTTAAAAAGTAATCGAGCTGGGTTTTTTTGATCCCTTTTACCTGTTTCTTGAGCCGGTAGCTCTCGATGATGACCCACAGGATCAAGACGGCCCCGAAAACCCGCAGGGGGTTTTCGAGCAGGCCGTCATCGCTGACGTACGGGATCAGAGAGTAGACCCCGGGCTCCACAACGTTGGTAAAAAGACAGAGGAGGAAAACGCCGGCCCAGAAAGGATACAATATCCAGCCCACAAGGCGGGCGGCCCGGCTCTGCTCGTCTTTGAGGTAAAGGATGAACTGGAGCGCGGCCGGAATGCTGAGCCAGCCGATCCATGTGGCGCGGGCGAAGAGTTCGAAGTCCAAGCCCTTGGAGGCGCGGAGGTAGGTCAGGGCTGGAAAGAGAGCGTAGCCGGAACAAAAAAAAGAGAACGCTGCGACGGCCTTATGGACCGGACTTTTTCCGGGATTCTGGGTGAGAATGATGAACCCCAGAAGCAGTTCCATCACGGCGACGCCGACTAAAGAATAGCCTATGATTTCGAAAAGGTCCATCGTAAAAATGTACTGTCGCTCCGGACTTCGGGTGCCACATGCTGTTTCAAACGATGACCCGTCGTGATTGATCTTGAAAAATATGAAATATGGTAAGTTTACTCCGGTGGAGGACGCAGCCGTCCATAACGGGAAGAGAATCCCGTTCCCCCGGAGGCTCGGATCCCCTTTCGCCTGTCACTACTACTATCTCAAATAGCGCTCTTTACGTCAAGCAAATTTTCCTCTTTCCTGCGAGTGGCAATTAACGAAAAAATTCCCCGCGTCAGAAGTCCGAACTGCAAACCACAGCGGACAGTGCGCCGGCGAGCCGCGCGTACATACTGCCCGTCTCAACGTGTACCTAACGTATAACTTCAACGCCCTCACATGGGCAAACTTTCCTGTTGTAATTCACCCGGAGAGACACTATAATTCACTGCGGTTATGAAAAACAGGACAACATTGAGCGGCCTCGACCTCGCTGAAAAACTCTGGCCCGTTGATTTAACAGGCGCTCGCGCCGGGCTCGTCATACATCCGGCATCGGTTGACCGCAGACTTGCACACGCCGCTCATCTGCTTGCAAAATCAAAAAAACTCAGGCTCTCCGCTCTTTTCGGCCCGCAGCACGGCATCCTCGGCCAAACCCAGGACAACATGGTCGAATGGGAAGGGTTCCGGGACCCTGTCACCGGACTGCCAGTCTACAGCCTCTACGGCAGAACGCGTAAGCCCCTTCCCAGCATGCTCGACGGCATCGACGTGCTCGTCATCGACCTGCAGGACGTCGGCAGCCGCTATTACACGTTCATCTGGACGCTCGAACTCTGCATGCAGGCCTGCGCTGAGGCGGGGAAGACAGTGCTTGTTCTCGACCGGCCGAACCCGATCGGCGGTTCTCTCACTGAGGGGCCGGTGCTCAGGCCGGAGTTCACTTCGTTCGTCGGGCTCCGACCACTGCCCGTGCGCCACGGCATGACCATGGGAGAGATCGGTTCGTATCTCCGCGATGCCTTTTATCCGGAACTGGATTTTTGCGTCATCCCCATGCGGGGCTGGAAGAGGAACGCGTGGTTCGACTGCACCGGCCTCCCTTGGGTCATGCCCTCGCCCAACATGCCGACGGTGGATACCGCGCTGGTCTATCCCGGCATGTGCCTGCTCGAAGGCACGAACATTTCCGAAGGCAGAGGCACGACGAGGCCCTTCGAGATATTCGGCGCGCCTTTTATTCATTCGCAAACCATCGTCAGCGAGCTGAATGCATTCAAGCTCCCTGGCGTCGTGTTCAGACCGCTCTCGTTCCAGCCCACTTTCCAGAAGCATGCGGGCGCCCTCTGCGGCGGGGCGCAGATCCACGTGACGGACCGTGAGAAGTTCAGGCCCTTCAAGACGGGCGTTGCGGTTATCAAGGCGATCCACAACACGTATCCGCGCGACTTCGCCTGGAAGCAGCCGCCTTATGAATATGAAAAGGTGAAGCTTCCGTTCGATATCCTGGCTGGCACGGACAAGCTGCGGAAGGGGATTGAGGCGTGGAAAGACCTCAATGAGCTGGAGAAGTGGTGGAAAGCAGAAGCCAATGCGTTTGAAAAAACAAGGGGAAAATACTTAATTTATAAATGAAGTATTGGACTCGAATTAAAGCGGAAACTGCGGATTCGTAAATTCCCAAAGGTTTTTATCTGAATTTTCCGCCTGCGGCCCAGAGGGTGTGCAAATCCGTGTCCAAATATTTCGAGGTTTTCTCGGCGTTCTCTGCCCGTAACAATGTCGAAATACTCCTTCAATATATTCCTCCCCGCTGCCGGGCTCGGCGAACGATTGAGACCCATCACGAACCACATGCCCAAGCCCCTCATCCCGGTGCTCGGCAGACCGCTCATCGAGATCATCCTCGAGAGGCTTACCGCGGTCTGCTCGGGAAAAATCGGGATCAACCTTCATTATAAACCGGAGTCGCTCCGCGCCTGGGCAAAACGTTCGGCATACGCCGATTGCATTGAGTTTTTCCTCGAAAATCCGATCCTCGGGACCGGCGGAGCGCTCAAGAACGCCGAAAAATTCCTTTCCGGCGGCCCTTTCATCGTCCACAACTCCGATATCATGCTCAACATCGACTTCTCCCGGCTGATCGAAGAGCACGTTTTTTCGGGCAACATTGCAACCCTCGTCTGCCATCGCCTGCCCCAGCTCAGCAACGTCGTTATCGACAAGAACGGCCAGGTGCTGGATGTGGAAAACCCGGGAGAGTCGAAACCCGATCCTTCGAACGCAGCCGACAAGGTGGCCTACACCGGGATCGCCGTCTATTCTCCGTACATACTGAACTTTTTGCCGCAGGGAGTGTCCCACGCAACGGTGGCCTGGATCGCTGCATCCAAAGCAGGCCACAAGGTCCGCGCAATGGACTTCACCGGCTGTTACTGGAACGATGTGGGAAATCCTGCGACCTATACGCGGGGTGTTCTTGATGCCCTGCGGGAAAACGGGGAAAATGTCTACATCGCACCCTCGTCGCGATGCGGAAGCATAGAAATCGACGGCTACGTAGTGCTGGAGTCGGGGAGTCGCATGCGGGACGGTTCGTGGGTCAGGAACTGCATCATCATGCCCGATACAACGGTCGCCGGCAGGCATGAGAACCGCATCATAGGTCCTGACTATACGATCGCCCTTGCGGAATCGGACATGCAGCCGACGCTCCATGCTGCCGAGAAGAAAAGGGTCGCGCTGACCGATCCCCTTTTTACCCGTCACTTTGGCCTTGTGAACAGGCCCAAGAGCACGGAGCAGACTCTCTGGAGCGACGCCATTCTGATCGGCCTCGGCGGTTCCGACAGGCGTTACTATCGTGTGCGGAACGACGACAACACGGCGGTGCTCATGGAGTGCAAGCCGGACGATCCGGATTATGAGCGCCATCTTGTTTACACCAGGTTCTTTGCCGGCCACACCGTGCCGGTGCCGGGTCTCATATCCACCGACGCCGTGAACAAGTACGCTTTGTTCGAAGACCTGGGCGACACAAGTCTCTACTCATACATGAAGTTCCCGCACAGCAACGGGCATGTCGAGGATGTCTACCGCAGCGTGCTGGACATTCTGGTCAAACTCCACGCTCGCGCCACTGAGCATGTTCACGAATGCCCCCAGCTTCAATCGAGGATTTTCGATTACGATTATCTGAGATGGGAAACGGGATATTTTCTCGAGAGATTCATCATAGGGCTGAAGAAGACACCGCTTTCGAACAGGCAGGCCCTTGACGATGAGTTCCATCGACTCGCGCAGGCGGTGGATGCATTTCCGAAGGCCGTGATCCACCGCGACTTCCAGTGCCAGAACATCATGATCATGAACACCGGCATCCCTCGCGTGATCGACTTCCAGGGCGCGCGCATGGCCCCGCCTGCCTACGACGTGGCCTCGATTCTCTGGGACCCCTATCACCGGCTTGACGATACCGTTCGGGAAGGATTGATAGCGTATTACGCGGACGAGATGAAAAAGCAATCGAAGACATTCGACGAAAGAACGTTCAGCGACAGCCTCCTCCCCTGCCGCCTCCAGCGCCATATGCAGGCTTTGGGGGCCTACGGCTTTCTGTCCGAGGTCAAGGGCAAAAAATATTTTCTGAAACACATTCCTGAAGCGCTCCGACTGCTGAGAGAAGAGACCACTCTGGCAAAGAATGAGTATCCTGAGCTTTACAGACTCGTACAAAGTCTCGGATGATCGACTACCTATCTTGTTGTGAGATTGCATAAACTATAAAAAGGCGGGTATATGCCACGTGAAACCAAGACTAATCCGAATGCTGAGATTGTATCGGATGACAGGTTAAAGTCTCTCAAAAATATTACGACAGCCGTTTATGCTCTGCAGGCAGCGTCATTTTTCCTCGGCATCACACTTATCGCTGCCGCGATTATAACCTATATAAAGAAGGACGATGTCAAGGGAACATGGTTAGAATCACATTTTCGATGGCAGATCCGGACATTCTGGTTCTGCTTATTATGGGCCGCAATCGGAGCAACCACCTACTTGATGGGAGTGGGAGTTATCATCCTGTCGGCTGATGCAATATGGCTCATTTACCGTATAAGCAAAGGCTGGCTGTTCCTCGTCGACGGGGAAAAAATGTACCCGCCAAAATGACGCGACTGATTCGGCATCTTTGATGTTCCGGCGCAATTGATCTTTTTATCACAAAAGAATGGTTTATACGTGGACATTCAGTATTTGGCAGATCACCGAGAAGTAGTGCCGATTCTTGCTACCTGGATATACGACGAGTGGTCCTATCTGTATCCGGAGATGACGCTTCAAGATGTCGTAAGCTTTTTGCGGGAGAGGGAGAATAAAGATAAACTTCCCCTTACCCTGGTGGCCTTCGAAGCCGGAGAACCTGTAGGCACGGTATCTCTTAAGATGTTCGACATGGAGACAAGGAGTGATCTGTCACACTGGCTTACGAGCCTGTACGTGGCCAAACCGTGGAGGAGAAGGAGGATCGGCTCAAGGTTGGTAGAGACTGCAGAGAAAAAGGCCGCCGAATTGGAAATACACAAACTGTTTCTATTCACGACTAATGTCGATCTTCCCGGGCTGTTCTATTCAAAATTGGGCTGGATCGTGAAAGAGAAAACAATATACCACTCTTGTCCGGTCATAATTATGGAAAAGGACTTGTGCCTCAAATAGAGACCAGGATCAATACATTAAAGACAAGTATGGTAATTGCCCGCTAATCATCGCATCGGCCGGGGGCTACACTGAAATCGTGGTAGTTGCAAAACTTGATAACATCCAATGCTTCATCAGGAAGTTGAGCATGCTCGTCTAATCCAACGGGTGCTTATTTCTTTCCGAAATAAGTAAAAATGCCCCGAAAATACCCCTTCGAAGACCTCATCAAAAGATGTTTTGGTCGCAATGTCATAAGAAAAACAGACACTCTACCGCATGCCATCAGCCCATCGATTTCAGCCGTCATAAGAATTTTTGAATTATCATGCAATAAATGAATGTCTTCATTCGTCTATAATATCAGAGACGGGAGACAGGGAATGGCGGACTATGAACGAAAAAGCCGGAAAGCGTGATCTTGGTCAGTTTTTCAGCGAAAAGTATAAAAAACTGGTCAAGTACTTTCAGGTAAATTATTCGGATCTTTCGGACATGGAGGCTGAAGATATCGTCAGCGATCTTATGTTGGATCTTTTCGAGAAGGTGGATATCCTGGACCGTGTCGAGAACTTATCCGCGTATATCTATCGATCGATCCGCAATAAGGCCAATGATTATCTGAGGAGGCGGAAAAAAACCGTATCACTTGACGATTCAGTTTCCGAAGAATCGGGTAATCCCAGGGGGGAAGAGGTACAAGAGCCGCAGTACGACATGACCGCGGAGCTTGAAGCGTCGGAGGTCCGGGAGCGTCTTGTTCAGGCCCTGGATGCGCTCGAACCGAATCAGCGGGCCGTTTGGATTGCCACCGAGCTTGACGGCTATTCGTTCCGCCAGCTTTCGGAAGAATGGGGCGTGCCCGTCGGCACGCTTCTGGCCAGAAAGCACCGGGCCAACGCAGTGCTGCAAAAAAAGCTGCAGGATTTCAAAAAACAATGAAAAAGGAGTTGCCAAAATGAAAAAAGAAAAGCGCTCGTATCAATGCAGCGGAAGGGGGCCGTGGATTGCGGCCCGGATTGGACGGGGAATCGTTATAGGCCTTGCATTCGTGCTGGTATTCGGCATTTTTGTCCGATTGCTCTGGAACTGGCTGATGCCGGGAATTTTCAGCTTGAGAGAAATAACCTACGGACAGGCGGTCGGGATGATCATACTCGCACGCATTCTCCTCGGCCTCGGGGGCAGAGGCATGCGGCCGGGATTTGCTGGCAGGTGGCACACGCACGGCCCCTGGGCATGGGGCGGCCCGTGTTCGAAAGAAGACGCCGCCAACGGAGAGATTGCGGACTGGGGCCGCTATGATGAATGGTGGAATGCTGAAGGCCGCGAAGCCTTTAAGAAATATATCGGCGGCCACGGAAAATGAAAGGAGATAAACATGCATGGAAGAAGCAGGTACATAGTACTCATTACAGTTTTACTGACGGCCCTTCTGGCGCTGGTCGTCACAGCGTGCTACCATAAAACGCCGGAACAAAGGGCCGAGCGCGTGGTCCGGCACCTGGTCACAACCCTGAACCTGGATGCCGCACAAACGGCAAAGCTCGAAAAGATGAAGGAAGAATTTCTGGCCAAGAGACCGGACATGGTGAAGATGCGGGAAGAAACCTTTAATGACATCAAGGAGATGATGATGAGCGCGCAGCTCGACCAGGCAAAGTTAAACGCGCGTACGGAAAAAATCCAGGCGCAGACAAGCGATCTGATCCGGTTCCTTTCCACCAAGTTCGCGGAATTCCATGATATGCTGACTCCTGAGCAGAGGATCAAGCTGGTGAAGGAGATGGAGAAACACGAGCAACGAGCTCATCGCTGGTGAGTTCCAATGATCCAAAATATGTTTCTTCTTTGAGAGGAGGAACGTAACCATGAAACTGAAGGTCCTTCAATTTTTCACGGTCATGTTGTTTGCTTTAGTGACTGGCGTATTTTGGGGAACATGGTTTTCTCTGAGCCGCTCTATTTCAGCAATTTCGCCCGAAACATTTTTGGAAACGGGCCATACTATTATCAAGAATCTTGCCGGGCCAATGCGATTTCTTATGCCCGGTTCGATTGGTTTGTCAATTGTAACCATGCTTTTCATGACAAGGGGAAAATCGATGGCATTCTACTATATTTTAATCGGAACTATTCTCATGATTGTCTCGATGATAATTACCCTATCTGTAAATGTTCCTATCGATAATCAAATAAAAGTTTGGACATTAAAATCTATGCCTTCGAATTGGGACCGAATCCGTAAAGGCATGGTGGCAGGATGGCCGAAAGTGCTCTCGAACTTGAAAACTGTTCTTGAGACCGGACGGACGCTAAATCTCAACTGGGGGCCCCTCAAGAGAGTGGGCCGCTGGGAGGATTAATGTGAGATACATATTTACGACTTTGCTATTAGCTGCGAGAGCAGGCGACTTATGAATAACAACCCAATTCATGATATATTTTGTTAGTCGCTAAATGTCGAATTTACGCGGGCCTATTCGACTATACAGTGAAAGGAGATGATGATCATGGCAAAGGTAATTTTCGGAAATCATTCGTCGGTTCTAGTTCCACGGCAAGACCGAGACAGTATTCGTAAATTTTATTGTGATGTCCTCGGCGGCAAAATCATGAAAGCGGACCCCGAAAGGGACTTCGTTCGCTTGGGAGAAGACTTCTATATCGGGTTTCTCTACGGGGATGTTGCTGATGAGAGCGAGTCCTTACGAACTGCACGATCGATCTGGCTGGAAATCAAGTCCGACAACGTGGAAGAAGTGAGTCGAAAAATCCTCGAATCCGGTCTCGTCAGGAAACTTGAGGTACCGGACCCTCACCTTTATTTCCAGGCTCCAGGAGGTCAATGCCTCCGGTTAGTTGGAATCGACGAAGACCTCTCCTTTTATGAGGGGGCCGGAGAAGGCCCGGACGTGGCAAAGGTAAAAGAGGCCATCAAGAAGGAGGCAATGAAAAAAAGATCATGAAATCAAGTAGCGGAAAGAAAATCGAAACTCGCGGGTATGCGCCTGTCAACGGTCTGAAGATGTATTACGAAATCGAGGGAACCGGCGATCCGCTCGTTTATATCCCTCCTGTCTTCGGATTTGTTGGGCTGACAACATTTCCTGCGCTGGTCCAAAGCCATTCGGTCATTACGGTCGATCTCCAGGGGCATGGTCGCACGGCGGATATTCCAGAACGTCCGATCATATTGGAGCAAAGTGCCAAAGACGTGGTCGGCATTGCCCTCGGAGATCACGATTTTGTCTGTCTTGAACACGCTCTTGAAACGTTCAAGCGTATCCCCAACGCCGAACTCGCCGTGATCCCGGATGCTAGCCACTTCGTCCTATTTTCGGAACAAGAGAGGGTGATCCCAGTGGTCAAACATTTCCTGGAAAAGCCTGCGAAGCGATACCCGTTGGCCACCGCCGAAATGGGCTATCACCCGGGCGAAACTAGATAATGGAGGCAATGAAAAGATGTTAGCGGAGGGAGCGGAATGGTGCTCTCCTTCGCACACCGTGGTTTCAAACAAGCCAATGAAGAGTACCCACTCTCGACCACGGGCTGGGGGTACTATCTGGTTAGTTTGCAACAGTATCTGGAAACGGGAAAGGGCTCACCCCACCCGGATATTGATTTTGCGCGCATTACCGGATGAATTATAAAAAACCTTGAATCAAGTGAAACACGAAAGGAGAAGATATGAAATACCTATGCCTGATCTACGGAGACGAAACCCAGAGGCAGAAGATGCCGAAGGCCGAAGTGGATAAGATGCGGGAAGAGTACTTCGCGTTAAACGAGGAGCTTAAAAAAGGCGGGCACTACATCGGAAGCACCCCCCTTCAGCCGACTCATACAGCGACTACGGTCCGCGTACGGAACGGAAAACTCTCAACCACCGACGGCCCCTTCGCGGAAACAAA
>JAWOJY010000102.1:0-14275 GCA_033854515.1 Nitrospirota bacterium | reverse complement strand
AGCGGCACGCCCTTGCTGCCGCCGCTCTTTACCAGCATTTCAGATTGGGCATCTGAATCTCTCTCGATATCGTATTCGGTTAAATTCACTCCCAATTCTTTTAGGTGCGACCGCGCCTTTTTGCAATAGGGTCACCAGTCGGTGAGATACAGAATGACCTTGATATCTCTGACGGGGCGCAACTTCGGCTCTTCTTTGACAGGCGGGACAGGTGCCGGCGGTAGCTGGACAGCCGGTTTTTCATTGCTGATTAACGGAGGTGGAGTAGCCGGCGATACAGGTATTTCCGGGGCTGGCCGCTGCACACCCGGCTGTGAAGGCGCAGCAGCAGGCGCCGGTGCTGATTTTGCGGACCCTGCAGGCGATAAAAGAGCAATAGGATTGGAATATTGAGGGAGTACCTTGATGATAAGCTGATATGATGCAAGTCCAACGGCTACTACCAACAAAATTATTATTACATTGACAGCCTTCATAATCCCCCAAGATCTGATTTTAATAAAGAATTATACATCTTTGGGTATCAAAACTGAAGGCAAATTTATTAATGTGTCAAAGCAAAAAAAGAGCGCACGGAGGAATCTTTTACGCGGTTACTGCTGCTGCGGTTCTTTATCTTCTTCCCAGCCTTTGCCATAGATGTACTTTTTACCGTCCATTTCAACTTCGATGCGCTCGGAACCGGTGCGTTGGCGCTCCAGGGAGTCGGGCGGCGGAGAAGGCTGCGGCATATTATTCAGATTGGTGCCGCCTTTCGGAATCAACCGGATTACCCCTTTATCTTCATCGATGTAACAATTAAAGTTACTAAAGAACGTTGCGCCTAAAAGGTTTGCAGGCGAGGTTGGAATATATGTGACGTCATAATTATACTTGATCGTTGCTCCGGCCTGAATGGAATTCATGGTAAGAATATATCCATCCACAAGGCCGCCTGCCGTATTCGACTGGATTTTACGAGTATTGTCAAATTCCGCAATACCCAGGCGCTGCAGCGTATCCGTATTGATTACAACATGATTCGCACCGGTGTCGAATACAAATTCTAATGGGATATTGTTAACTTGCACGGTAACATATTTGAGGCCCGCACGCTCACTAAACGGAATTGAATCTTCGGCTATTGCATCCGATAGGCAGATGAGGGTCATGATGAGAATAAAAAATGAAGCAATCGACAATCGGCACTTCATAATAAATTTTACCATTATCCATAATAATCAGGAAGCGTCCGGCTAATTCAATGTTGCAGTCATTGCGGTTTTCCACTTTTAGTTACTGAATCCCCTGGACTATGTTATAAAGTAATTATGAGCGATAAAGAAAGAGACGATGGATTTCATGTGAGGCCTGCTTCAGCGCCCCTCTCGAAGGAAGATCGGGAAAGAATTTTTGAGGTCGCGCTCGAGAGGATGGTAATGATCGGCGGCAAGGTCTACGGGATCGAGGATGATTCCGAACCGGAGGCTTATGTAGATTGCCTTTCAAGATTAAATTCTTGCAAAGCCCTCTGCTGTACGTATGTTTTTGCCCTGACTCAGGAAGAGGTCAAAAAAGGCTTGGTGAAATTCAATCCCGAGCGGCCTTATTACATTGCACGGGATGATGACGGTTATTGCCCGCACCTGGACCGGGAAACCTACAAATGCTCAGTCCACGAGAATCGTCCGCTGCGTTGCAGAAAGTATGCTTGTACGCCCAATACGGTAAAACAATAAATCAGGACTTGGGGAATGAACCAAAAGCTTTCAAGCGATACCACAGCTGATTTTCATAGTAACAAACAGATCACAAACAGACATGCGCTTTTCTATCACTTGTTGCAATTGGCAACTGAATACGATTTCACATCGCATTTGAAAGCTTGGGGCGTTCCTCAAGTCCTGAAATTTAAAGGCTTGGCCTTTATTAATTCACTTATGCGCCGCCGGTCCGAGCCATGCTCAGTGCCTGTCCGATCGCAGGTATGAAGTCCTTTTTTCGTGAGAGCACTCTCGGCAGGATGCATGTATCGTCTATCACCTTGACACCAAAGGCCTTCTCGACAATCCAGGTTTCGCCCTTGAGCAAAACCCTCTCTTCCTTGGAGCTCAAGGGGTTTGTAACGAGGAGGCTAGTCAGATCATAACCGTTTGCAATCCTGATGCGCTCCAGCTCGTCGAGAAGGTCTTTTTCCCTCATGTCGATCTCTTCGCAATCGAGAACCATCATCTGGCTGACACCGAGCTTCTTGCCGCCGATCAGAAATTCCTTGAAATCAGCATTGATAAGCTGTGCAGCGTCTTTCCCTTCGATGTTTATGCTTGCATGGAGCAGCTCTTTCCCGTATTGCTTTATCGATGCGCCGGCAATCTCGGCCAGACGTTCTGCCATGATGCGGTCGCGTTCCGTAGTCGTCGAAAGAGTAAGGATTAGTGTATCCGACAGGATTCCTGAAAGCAGAAGACCAGCAATTTCGGAAGGTATCCTCACCTGATGCAGGAACATAATGCTCGCAACTACGGTGCAGGTGCTCCCCACCGGATCGTTATAAACAAAGATAGGCGCGACCGTCGAGATGTCGCCGACCCTGTGGTGATCGATGATTTCGAGGATTTCGGTATCTTCAATTCCATCGACTGCCTGGGATATTTCATTGTGGTCGACGAGAATCGCCCGTTTCCGGACAGGATCGAGCAGATCGGTTCGCGTGATGAAACCGATAAGCCGGTTGTCGCTGTCCACAGCAATAGCCGAGCGATAATCGGATTCGCGCAATTTTTTGCGAAGGGCTGCAATATGCGTAAAAAGTCCGACAGTCGGGCAGTCGGTGCTCATGATGGATGCTACGGGTTCGGACATTGTAAGCAGCTGCAATGTGCCGAAAGCATTATGCGGTGAAGAGAGAATAAGCGTGCCTTTTTCTTCGGCAGCCGAGATGATCTCCCTGTCTGCAGGCAATCCGTCCGTTATGATCAGAGCTGAGCAATCCGCGTGGACCAACTCCATCTGGATGTCCTGCTGGTCGCCGACGATGACAACAGCTCCCGGAGTAATCATGTTAAGAATCGTCCCCTTCTGCATGGCCGCAACAAAGACCTTTCCGCTCAGCAGCGCCAGATTTCTGCTGTTGCTGATAACCCTGCAGTCCAGGGTCTTGACGAGAATATCGAGCCCTACACTGGCCAATTCAGAAAATCCGACGCTGTCCATATAATGCCTTGCTATATCTCTTAAGCCTACGATTCCCGCCAGCCGTCCGCTCTCATCGACAACCGGAACCGAGCGGACACCCTGTTCTTTCATGAGCTGGGCTAATGCCTGTACCGACTCCTGTGTATTGACGAAAATAGGCTTTTTCATATCGAGGTCGCTTACAGTAGGCGTAAGACTTTCGATTTCATTCGGTACCGGCACACCAAAGCGCTCAAGCACGAATTTCGTTTCTTCGTTGAGCTTACCCGCACGGCCCGGCGTGAACAGAAAGCGCTTGTCAGTCAGGTTCTTGAAATGCGAATACGAAATCGCGGCGCAGGTGGAATCTGTATCGGGGTTCTTGTGTCCCACAACATAAACGATTTTTGGCTGTTCCATTTATAAATGCCTCGTATTTAGTAGTTTCAACGTAAATTAATTTAACGCGGAATGGCTAAAGCGTCAAGCGCATGCCCTGAAAAGAAGAATGGTGCCGAAGGCGGGACTCGAACCCGCATAGGTTTCCCCACACGCCCCTCAAACGTGCGTGTCTACCAATTCCACCACTTCGGCACAGGCAAAATCAAATCAGACACAGAAAACGGAGGTCTCAGAGGAAAACCATAATTATTAACGAACTGCTTGTTTTCTCTGTGCTCTCTCTGGGCTCTGTGGCAAATTATTTACTTCTTCATCGCCGGCTGCTTTTCCTGTACATAGGTCAGCCAGTTCTCATGCCGGCCGTCCCTGCCGTGAACAATGTCGAAGAACGCGGCCTGGAGTGCTTTTGTGACCGGCCCCGGCCGTGTCGCGCCTATGACGCGATTATCTACTTCACGTATCGGCGTTATTTCGGCCGCGGTGCCGGTGAAGAAGGCCTCGTCGGCGATATACAGTTCATCACGGGTGAAGCGCTCCTCCACAAGACGCATTCCGCGCTCAGCGGCAAGCTGGATGACCGTGTCCCTTGTTATGCCCTCGAGGATTGACGTGAGCGGGGGGGTTTTGATCAGGCCCTTCCGGACGATGAACACGTTCTCGCCGCTTCCCTCTGCCACATACCCGTCGGTATCGAGCAGCAGCGCTTCGTCGTAGCCGTCCTTGAGCGCCTCGCGCTTGGCAAGGAGCGAATTGGCATAGTTGGCCGTGGTCTTGGCGCGGACCATCGTGGCGTTCACGTGATGGCGGGTATAGGATGAGATCTTCACGCGGATGCCGTTCTTCATCCCTTCTTCGCCGAGGTAGCTGCCCCACGGCCAGACCGCAATCGCAAGCTCGATGGGGTTATCCTTGGGGAACACTCCCATCGCCCCGTAGCCGATGTACACTATCGGCCTGATATAGCAGGCGTCGATCTTGTTTACCCGTACCGTTTCGAGCACGGCACCGTTCACCGCGTCGCGGGTGAAAGGAATCTGCATCTGCAGGATGTGCGCAGAGTCGAACAGCCGGTCCACGTGTTCCTTCAGCCTGAACACCGCGGAGCCCCCGTCGGTTTTGTAACAGCGAATGCCTTCGAATGCCGCCGTGCTGTAATGCAGCGAATGCGCGAGGACATGAACTTTGGCGTCGTCCCAGTTGACGAACGAGCCGTTCATCCATATCTTTTCGGTCGGCTGAAGCATAGTGGTACTTTATAACAATACGGTGGAAAATTGTCAATTACTTTTTTGCGCCGTTTCCGGCGTCCGGCATGAGGACGCCGCGTTGCCTGCACCTTATCGGATCAACCGCGATAGGGGATTTCCGTTTGACAAGACAATCGGTGAGAGATAAAATTTAACTGTATAAATTTCAGACAGGAGGCCCCCATGCAGATCAAGAACATCCTTTTCCCTACAGACTTTTCGCAGGGCGCCCGTGCGGCCATGGACTATGCCATGTCTCTTGCAGGGGACTATAATGCACGTCTCACCCTCCTCTACGTGATCCAGGATATCAGCATTGCGGAATGGTACATCCCTTCCTCTCTGTCCGTCACCGACCTGGTGGAAGATATGCAGAAGAGCGCCTGGAAGGAAATGGACAAATGGGCGGCAGAGGCAGGGGCCAGGGTCAAGGATGTCGTAAAGATGGTTGTTCGGGGTGTGCCGTTCGTGGAGATCATCAAGACCGCAAAGGACAAGGACGCAGACATGATCGTGATCGGCACTCACGGCAGAACCGGCATCGACCACATGCTCTTCGGGAGCACTGCGGAAAAGGTGGTGCGCAAGTCTCCCTGCCCCGTGCTCACGGTCCGCGTCGCGGGCAAGGAGTTCAAGATGCCGTGATCCCGGCGAAGCAGTGAAATTCAAAATTCAAAATCACAAATCCCAGATAATAATCACGCTCCAAATTTACATGACCGAAACGAGTGCTGCTACTTTGATATTGAAATCTATTTGGGATTTGAGGCTTTGTAATTTGAGATTTGACAGGGGCTGGCGCAAGACCAGCCCTTTTTTATTACTGCCCGAGCAACGTGGTAAATATATCGTGGTGGTCTTCTTCCTGGGAGAGTATCTCTTCAAAGAGGAGCCGCGTGGTCTCGTCGCCCTCGGAAGCAGCCTGCTTGATGATTGCCTTGTAAAGAGCAATTGCCTCTTCTTCCGCCTTGGTATCTGCCTTGAGCATCTGGGCAGCGTCTCCGCCCGTGGCGATGGGAGTCGGCTTGGTCGTGGGGTTCACGTCGAAATAGAACAGCCGCTCCGCGATCTTCTCAGCGTGCTTCATTTCGTCCATGGAGACCTTCTCGAACACCTCTGCAAGCGATGAGGAGTGGAGGCCCTTTATCATGACATGGTGCCACATATATTGGATGATTGCCTGAAGCTCTGCAGCTATCGCCTGGTTCATCATCTCCGTGAGCTTGGGACTCGCCTTTTGTACCATAGTGTTCCTCCTTGGGGATTCCGTGAAAATTGACTGAATGATACGTTTTATTATAAATATAGCATAGAAATTACATGTATGGCGGGGAGAGAATTTTATTGCCTTGAGGGGGGAAGTTGAAATATAATGTCAGGCTCGTAGTTATATTTTTTCAAGGAGCGCCGACTTTCATGGGTAAGAATCTTGTTTACAAAATCCTCGAAGCCCATCTCGCCGAAGGCAAACTCGAGGCCGGGACCGAGGTCGCGATCAGGATCGACCAGACTCTGACGCAGGACGCGACCGGCACCATGGCCTATCTGCAGTTCGAGGCCATGGGCGTGCCGAGGGTGAAGACCGAGCTGTCCGTAAGCTACGTAGACCACAATACCCTCCAGGACGGCTTCGAGAACGCCGATGACCACGAATACCTCCAGACCGTGGCATCGAAGTACGGTATTTATTATTCCAAGGCGGGAAACGGCATCTGCCACCAGGTTCACCTCGAACGGTTCGGCAGGCCCGGCAGGACGCTCCTCGGCTCCGACTCGCACACGCCTACGGGCGGCGGGCTCGGCATGATCGCCATCGGCGCGGGCGGGCTCGACGTGGCAGTGGCCATGGGCGGCGGTCCGTTCTATCTCACTTGCCCCAAGGTGGCCAGGGTGAATCTCACGGGCAGACTCCGTCCCTGGGTCTCGGCCAAGGACGTCATCCTCTCGATTCTCAGGATGCTCACGACGAAGGGGAACGTCGGCACCGTGCTCGAATACGCGGGCGAGGGCGTCAAGACCCTCAGTGTGCCGGAGCGGGCAACCATTACGAACATGGGGGCCGAGCTGGGCGTTACGACGTCCGTTTTCCCGAGCGACGAGATCACCCGGGCTTTTCTCAAGGCCCAGAAGCGCGAAGCGGACTGGGCCGCGCTTTCAGCGGACGGTGACGCGAGCTACGACAGAGTGATCGACCTTGATCTCGGCTCAATCGAGCCGCTCATGGCAAAGCCGCACTCGCCGGACAATATCGGCACGGTCAAGGAACTTTCCGGCACAAAAGTGGACCAGGTGATGGTCGGCTCCTGCACGAACTCGTCCTACCGGGACCTCATGATCGTCGCCTCCATGCTCAAGGGCAGAAAGGTGTCCCCGCACGTGAGCTTCGGCATAGCGCCGGGATCGCGCCAGGTGCTCGAGATGATCGCGAAGAACGGAGCGCTCGCCGACATCATCGCGTCCGGCGCGAGGATACTCGAATCCACCTGCGGGTTCTGCATCGGCGCGGGCCAGGCGCCGAAGACCGAGGCCGTGTCCATCCGCACGAGCAACCGGAATTTCGAGGGCCGCTCCGGCACCAAGAGCGCGAAAGTCTATCTCGCGAGCCCTGAATCGGCTGTTGCCGCGGCGCTCACCGGCGGCATCACCGACCCCCGCGACCTGGGCATAGCCTATCCCAAGATCGGGATACCTGGAGAGATCTGGATCGACGACGCCATGATATTGCGGCCGGCGGAAGACCCGGCGGCCGTAACCGTTTACCGCGGGCCGAACATCGGAGATCCGCCGGTGGTCGATGGGCTGCCGGAAGCCATCAAAGGAGTGGTGGCGATCAAGGTCGGAAACAAGATCACGACCGACCACATCATGCCGGCAGGCTCGCGCCTGAAGTACCGCTCGAATATTCCGAAGTACGCTGAATTCGTGTTCGAAGGCCTGGATTTCGCGTTTTCCAAAAAAGCGCTCGAGAACAAAAAATCGGGCATCCACAATGTGATCATCGCGGGCGCAAGCTACGGCCAGGGCTCGAGCCGCGAACACGCCGCCATCTGTCCCATGTACCTCGGCGTACGGGCCGTGATCGCCAAGTCCTTCGAGCGCATCCACGCGGCAAACCTCATCAACTTCGGCATCCTCCCGCTCATCTTCGCGAACGAGGCGGATTATGACGCGATCGGTGCACACGACAAGATCGAGATCGGGGGTATCAAAACCTCGCTCGTGAACGGCGCGGACCTGGCGCTCAAAGACACGACGAACGGAAAAACTGTTGCACTCAGGTATTCGCTGAGCAGCCGACAGCGGGACATCCTCCTTGCGGGCGGCATGCTCAACTACACGAGGGCAAGGTCGAAGTAGGAATCCGACGGCAGATAAGCAGGAAAAGAAAAAAGCCGCACCGGAATGTCCGGTGCGGCTTTTCTTTTTCCTTTTGCTATGAATCACAACTTCACTTCACGCAGATACTTCGCCGCGTCCTCCGGCGGGGTATGGTTGATATAGAAGCCCGACCCCCACTCGAAGCCTGCGACCCTCGTCAGCCGCGGCATGATCTCGAGATGCCAGTGGAAGTCGTCGTTCAGCGTGTGCCAATGGCCGCGGCGCGGAACGCGGTTCGGCGCGGTGTAGAGTGTAAAATTGTAGGGCGGGTTGTTCAGCACCTTCCCCAGCCGCTGGAGCGTATGGCGGAGCGTCCGGGCAAAATCCATGATCTCTTCTTTCGTGACGTCGACGTACGAACAGAGGTGCTTCTTGGGATAGACCCAGGTTTCGAAGGGATAGCGGGGGGCGAAGGGCGCCATGACCAGGAAGTGCCGGGTCTCCTCGACAACGCGTTCGGGACTGGAGAGTTCCTGCCTGATGATGTCGCAGAAGATGCACCGTTCTTTATAATCGTAGTAGGATTTGGCGCCGTCCAGCTTTTCCTTTACCAACTTGGGGATGACCGGCGTAGCGATGAGCTGGGAATGGGGATGGTTCATGACCGAGCCGGCGGTCCAGCCCTGATTCTTGAAAACCAGCACGTACCGGAGCCGGCTGTCCCGCTCGAGGTCGAGGATGCGGTCGCGGTAGGACCAGAGCACCTTTTCGACCTGGCTCTCGGGAAGGTCTTCGAGCCGCAGGGCGTGCTCGGGGCTCTCGATGATCATCTCGTGTGCGCCGATGCCGTTCATCCAGTCGTAGATGCCGCTCCCCTCGCGCTCGAGACTGCCTTCGATATGGAGAACCGGGAATTTGCTCGGGATCACGCGCACCCACCACCCGGCGGTGTTCGGGAGGGTCTTCTCAGGACGGAACGAAGAGATCTCCGGAGGCGTCTTCGCCTCGTTTCCGCCGCAGAAAGGACACTCTGCTGCAGTTACATCATCAGGCGGTTCTGCGAATGTATAGTCTTCGGGTTTTTTGGGGCGCTCGGTGTTGACAATGATCCACCGGCCGACGATAGGGTCCTTGCGCAGGCGCGACATCTCAGTTCCCTGACCTCGCCTTTTGCTCGGTCAGAACCTTGTGCACGATCCGTTTCAGCTCTTTAATGCGGATGGGTTTGTTGATGTACTCGGCCGCGCCGAGGCTCATGGCCTTCAGATAGCTTTCGACCTCGCCGTATGCGGTGACCATGATCACGTCCGTTTTGGAGCCGGTCTTACGGATCTCCTGCAGAAGCTGCAGGCCGTCCATCACCGGCATCTTGATGTCCGTGATCACGAGATGAAAGGGTTGACTCTTGAACAACGCCAGCGCCTCCTCGCCGCTGCTGGCGAGGGACACGTCGTAACCTTCGTCCGTCAATATGGTATTGAAGAGTTCTCTCGCGCCCTCTTCATCGTCGACTACCAGGATCTTCATCAGCTCTCCCGAAAGACATAGTAGATCAAAAATATCATAAAAACCTGCAATCGTCAAGGTTGCGGGGAGTCGCTGAGACCCTTCAGCCTGCTGTGAGCCTGCGTCAAGACTGCACGATAGTCTTTTGAAATATCAGCGGTTTATTTCGTAGAGGAGTCGGAGCCCTTCCAGGGTCAGGTGGGGTATTATTTCTTGAATGGTTTCGGTTTCCGGCGAGACCAGCTCCGCCAGACCGCCGGTGGCGACTACTTTGGCATCCATGGACAGCTCCTTCTTCATCCGTTTCACGATCCCGTCTACCAGGCCCGCATAGCCGTAGATGATTCCGGCCTGCATGGCGCTGACGGTATCGGCGCCGATCACACTGGGCGGCTTGGTGAGTTCGACGCGCGGCAGCTTGGACGCGCGCTGAAACAGCGCCTCGGCGGAGATCTTGACGCCGGGACAGATGGCGCCGCCCAGATACTCGCCGCGCTTCGTCACCGCGCAAAACGTCGTTGCCGTGCCGAAGTCCACGATGATGATCGGCCCGCCGTAAAGCTTGTACGCCGCCGCAGCGTTCACGATCCGGTCCGCGCCCACTTCCCTCGGATTGTCGTAGCGGATCGTGATGCCCGTCCTGAGCTTGTGCGTCACCACCAGGGGCTCGATCTTGAAATACTTTTGCGACATCTCCGTCATTACCGACAGGAGCGGCGGGACCACGGTCGATATGATCACGCCGTCGATCTGATTGAACCCAAGTTGGGCAAAGCCGAAGAGGTCCTTGAAGATCATGGCATACTCATCGGGCGTGATCTGCGAATTGGTGCCCACGCGCCAGTTTTCGACGAGCCTCTCGTTGTCGAATACGCCGAGGACGACGTTGGTGTTGCCGATGTCGATGGCTAGAAGCATCGTTCCCCTCCGGGGAAATGTCAAATTTCAAAATCCAAATATCAAATAAAGTTAAAATGATCGAATGCACACTGCACTTCGATTTAAGGTTTATTCCGATTTGTTTGAACTTTGAGCTTTGGCATTTGACATTTATTTCTTTAGTATCGTCACATCTCCCGCCGCAACCCTATGGGTCGCGCCGTCATTCAGTTTGATGATGAGCCTGCCCTCGCTGTCGATCCCCTGCGCCAGACCTTCAAGCCTCGCCCCCGCGCCGCTTACGGCGACGCGGTTGCCGACGGTCATGTTGAGCGATTTCCACTCACGGATCACGTCCTGCTCGTTCGCAAGGAAAACCGCATACCAGCGGTCGAGCTCTTTCAGAAGCTGTTGCAGGAGTCCCGTCCGGTCGACCTTTTCTCCTGTCTCTGCTGCAAGGGTAGTCGTAAGGGCCCGCACATCGGGAGGCAGGCTTTCCGGCTCCATGTTCACATCAACGCCGATGCCGAGCACAATGTGCCTGATTCGGTCCTGTTCCGCGCTCATCTCGGTCAGCAAGCCGCTGACTTTTTTGCCGGAGATGAGGATATCATTCGGCCATTTGATCCTGGCTTTCAATTCGCACTGTCTTCTGATCGCCGAAGCAACGGCGACCGCGCCCATCAACGTGATGAGCGGCGCCTTGTAGGCCGGAATGTCCGGCCGCAGGATCACGCTGAGATAAAGATTTCCTTTCGGCGAGATCCATTTTCTGCCGAGCCTGCCCTTGCCGCCGGTCTGCGTCTCGGCGACCACAACCGTGCCCTCCGGCGCTCCGTTCGTCGCCATCTCCATGGCAAGACTGTTGGTTGAGACGACTTCAGGGAGAAGAGAGAGCTCTTTTCCGATGACCTTTGTCCCGAGCCCCGGCTTGATGTCGCTCTGCCGGAGAACATCCGGCGTCGATACGATACGATAACCTTGTGACGGCACCGCCTCGATCCGGAACCCCTCGCGCTCGAGCGACTTGATGTGTTTCCAAACCATGGTGCGCGAGATGCCGCACGTTCTCGCCAGCTCCTCGCCGGAAAGAAAGCCTGTCCGCGAGGACCGGAGGAGTTTCAGGATCTTGTCTTTGTACATTCTTGTGATTGCAGTTTCAAATATCAAAATCCAAAGTTCAAATCAAACCTAAAACTCGGGATGTCAAAAAATCATAGGTAATTGAGATTTTAATTTTCACTTGAACTTTGAGCTTTGTCATTTGTCTCTTCCCTTATTTTATCTTCATGCTGATATCCGCGGCCGGCGCTGAATGTGTCAGGCTTCCCGAGGAAATGAAGTCAACACCGGTCTCCCCGATCGTCCGTATCGTCTCAAGCGTCACATTGCCCGACGCCTCGACAAGCGCCTGCCCGGCGATCAGCTTCACGGCCTCACGCATCGTGTCGACGTGCATGTTATCGAGCATGATGATGTCTGCCTTCGCCGCCAGGGCCTCGCGCACTTCATCGAGGTTTTTCGTCTCAACTTCGATCTTAAGCAGATGATGGGCTTTTGTTCTCGCGCTTTCGATCGCTTTCGTAATGCTGCCCGCGGCCTTGATGTGATTGTCCTTGATCAGCACGCCGTCGTACAGGCCGAAGCGGTGGTTCCTTCCGCCGCCCATGCGCACGGCATATTTTTCGATCTGCCGCAGACCGGGCGTCGTCTTCCTCGTATCCAGCACTTCGACCTTCAACCCTTTAAGCGCTTCAACGTATTTAGCCGTCAGCGTTGCGATGCCCGATAGGTGCTGGAGCAAGTTCAGCGCCACACGCTCTCCTGCAAGCAGCGCCCTGGTGTTCCCCGACAACGTTGCGATCTCTGTACCCGCACGTAACCTGTCGCCGTCCTTCGCAAAAGACGTAAATTGGATATCGGCATCGAGATCAACAAAGACTGCCCTGGCAACATCAAGCCCTGCCAGGACCATGTCCTGTTTCGCCAGCATCGCGGCAACCGAAACGGACTCGGCGCGAATCACGGCCTCGGAGGTGACATCACCGGGGCCGATGTCTTCGGCGAGGGCCTTTGCTATCAGTTCTTTCAAAAAAGAATCCATGTCTTCTTCGTTTTTGAATTCTGAATAATGAATTTTTTTACCCCAGCATCTTCAAGCTTTGTTCGAGCTTCTCACGCTTCGCCTTGAACTCTTCAAGTTTCGCCGTGTCCTTCTCTACAACCGCCTTAGGCGCCTTATCGACGAAGTTCTTGTTCGAAAGCTTTTTCGAAAAAACGTCGATGTCTTTTGACGTCTTCGCGATCTCCTTCATAAGACGGTCGCGCTCCTGCGTGAGATCAAGGATGCCCTCAAGCGGCACATAGACCTCAGCGCCTTTGATCACGCCGGTAGCGGCCGCCTTGGGCTTCTGCTCGGACACGCCTATCTGGATGCCGCTCAGCCTGGCGAGGGTCCTTATATACGCGGAGCTTTTTTGTAGATGCTCTCCGAGCTCCTTATTCTCTACTTTAACTATGGCGTTTATCTGCATCGATGGAGCGATATTCATCTCACCGCGGATATTGCGTATCGCCATGATCAGGTCCATGACCATCCGCATGTCTCGCTCGATCCCGGCATCGATTTTTTTCTCATCAACCTCGGGATACGTCGCCATCATGATTGACTCACCCCTGACTCCCGACTTTCGACTCCTGACCCCGTCAGGAAGCGTCTGCCATATCTCTTCGGTGATAAAGGGCATGAACGGGTGCAGAAGCCTGAGCGAGGTTTCGAGAACGTGCGCGAGCACCGTCTGGGCCGCCTTCCGCTCCGCGGAGCCTTTTTCCTTGTTCAACGCCGGCTTGGACAATTCGAGATACCAGTCGCAGTACTCGTGCCAGATGAAGTGATAGAGCGCCGATGCCGCGTCATTGAACCGGTAATCCGCGAGGGCCGATCGCACTTCCCTGCCGACCGAGTTCAATCGAGAGAGGATCCATCGGTCTGCGAGTGATGAGTCGGACGTTCGGAGTTCGGAATTCGGAGGAAACTCCTCCTCCAGGTTCATCAAGACGAACCTGCTGGCGTTCCAGATCTTGTTCGCGAAGTTCCGGTAGCCTTCGACTCGCTCCGCGGACATCTTGATGTCCCTGCCTTGGGCCGCAAAGGCCGCAAGCGTGAACCGGAAGGCGTCGGTGCCGTACTGTTCGAGCATGACGAGCGGGTCGACGACATTGCCCTTGGACTTGCTCATCTTCTGGCCTTCCGCGTCGCGCACGAGCGCATGGATGTACACATCGCGGAACGGAACTTCTTTCATGAAGTGGAGCCCCATCATGATCATGCGGGCGACCCAGAAGAAGATGATGTCGAAGCTGGTGATCATCACGGACGTGGGATAGTAGACCGCCAGCTCTTTGGTGTTGTCCGGCCAGCCGAGCGTGGAGAAGGGCCAGAGGGCCGATGAGAACCACGTATCGAGCACGTCAGGATCACGGATGATATCCGTTGAACCGCAGTGGGGACATTTTTTCGGTTCCTCTCGCTGGACAATGGGTTTTGCGTTTATTCCTATGACGAAAATCTTTTCCGTGGGTAACGGTATAGCGCCGCCCTCGGTTGCAACACCTGCTCCAACACTGGCCTCAAGCACGTCCCCGTCACATTTTCTGCAATACCAAGCCGGAATCTGATGGCCCCACCAGATCTGCCGGGAGATGCCCCAGTCCGTGATGGTCCGCATCCCCTCGAAGTAGGTGTTCTCCCAGCCCGAGGGCCTGACCCG
>JAWOJY010000101.1:0-3497 GCA_033854515.1 Nitrospirota bacterium | reverse complement strand
AGGCCCGGCCGGAGAAGGTGAAGGCCCTGGTGACAGAAGCATTCATGAACAGGCCGAGCAGCATCACCGACAACATCAACCAGCGGGTCCGGGATTGATCGGCCCGGATGATGGTGGCCGACCAGCTCGTAGTAAACCAGACTGCGAAGATGGCCAGCAGCATCACCAGCGTTTCGGCCGCGCCTCGCCATGAGAGGTGAGTCAGGAGATGACCGGAGAGCTGCGATAACGCGAAAGCGAACACGAGGTCGAAGAACAGCTCCAAGGGAGTGACCTCATATTTTTGTTCGGGGATGCTCTGTAAGGGAGGTGTAGTCATGGAGCCTCACTTCCTCTGCCGGAGGCTGGGGATCGTCCAGCTCACGAAATACCCAATCCGTCTATCCAACTCGATACCTCAGGACCAGCGGACGCCGCACTGGTTCCATGGATCGCGATACCCGCCAACACGGTAGCATGAGGACATGCTTTGGCAATATCCTTCTCGCTGTGGCCCAAGCCGCTGCCCTCATGGGTACAGAACGGTACAATTGTCTTTCCCGAGAAATCATAACTCTCCAAGAAAGTATGGACTGGCATCGGCATCGTTCCCCACCAATTCGGATACCCTAGGAAAATTATATCGTATGCTTTCATATTCTCAACTCGACCTGTCAGCTTCGGCCTGGCCTTGGTTCGCAGTTCATTCTTTGCAACTACCGTAGTTTCCGTATAATCTTTGGGATAGGCTGTAACAGTTTCGATGTAAAACAGATCGCCCCCCGTCATTTTCTGAATCATCTTTGCGACAACTTCGGTATTGCCGACCTTGAGATCAACGATCCTGCCGCTGGTGTAATTTTGTCCTTTGCGCGAGAAATAAGCTATCAGACATTTCTTATTCATTAAGCTCATAGGGAATCCTCATCACGTGCGGGGACACGCGTCGGTTTGCATGCTGTCGTTCGGTAATTGGTTTACTTGCAAGCAAGAAGAGCCAGGTCTCAACAGTTGAAGATGAAGCAAAAAAATGTCTGCCCCTCATCTTTTGCTCATTTTTTCTGCTTACAGGTTGTTTTTGAAGAATTTGTCTGATTTGTCGATGGCTGAATCTACATATTCAGCAACATCATATAAGTCTACATGAGTCGCTCCATCTATCATGAACAATTCCTTTCGGCACGTTGCCTTTTCATAGAGTGTTTTAGTAAACCTCAAAGTATCAGCTTTACTTCCCGCTATTAATAACAGAGGCTGCGTAAGCAAAGTCTCTGCAAAAGCGAATGCAGAATAAGCAATCAACTTATCAAGCGATGTCATAAGCACGCGATTTTTTGAATTCGGATGCTGACATCTGGGTGTTCTGTAATATTCGTGTGCTTCCTTCAATGTCACAGCCATATCTTCCGTTACTGCATCCGGCACGTAGGGTCCATATACCGGTTCGGCGCCATTTGCTTTTGCAGTACGTTGTTTTCCGACCATTTCCAGCAATTTAATCTGTTCTTCAACCGGCGTATTTCCGTCAAGTCCATCTCGAATCCATGAACCCGGATCTGTTGTGCTGACACCTGCAACTGCTTTAATCCGGCGTTCTGTGATTGCGGCACTTACAGAATAACCTCCACCCGAACAAATTCCCAGCGCCCCGATACGCTCAATGTCTACATACCGAAGTGTAGTTAAATAATCTACTGCGCAACGAATGTCCTCTACGCGTTCAGTTGGATTTTCAAGATAACGTGGTTCACCGCCACTTTCCCCCTGATGAGAAGTATCAAAGGCTAAAGCGATAAATCCTTTTTGAGCCATTTTTTTCCCGTATAAGGACGGAGACTGTTCTTTCACCGCACCAGCCGGGGATGAAATAACCAGGGCCGGATATTTCTTGTTTTCATTAAAATCATCAGGTAAAAACAGTATTCCTGCCATTTGAATCTGATTGTTCTTAAAAAATATGGCTCTTTCCATTTTTGCGCTCTCCTTATTAAGTTGATCGGCCTTCTTCGGAGCAGCTCCGGTCATGTCCGGGAACGCCGCTGCCGCTGTCAGTGCCAGTCCAGCCATGATGAATTCGCGACGGTCGAGCCGGCCATCGTCATTCTCTCCTTCTCTGTTGATCCATTTCTTACTCATGGATTTCTCCTTTCAATTTGTGTGGGCTCAAGAGGCGTTATCGTCAGCCGAAAGCCGATCCCTGTTGACGATCAAATACTACTCCTGAATGCACAATAGAGGGTAGACCAATCCTGCCAATTTATTGCCTAATCCTCCGGAATCTTCTATAATTGGGTTGACAGAGCAGTAAGGTTTTGTAGTATAGGATCATGGAGACAATAATGAGAAAGCAGAGTGTGGAACGGGAACTTGAGAACAAAGAGATGGAAGCTGCAGTCGAAACCCTCGCGAAGAGCATTGCCCGATGGACCGATAAGAGCGACCGGGTCGAGACCATCCATGGGTTGACTATTTATCGGCGAGAGGAGCCGTCCCAACCGGTGAGTGTCATGTACGAACCGAGCGTGTGCGTGATCGCGCAGGGTGCCAAACGTGTGGTGCTCGGAGAGGAATCGTATGTGTACGACCCGAGGCATTTCTTGATCACATCCGTGGACCTTCCCACCGTTGTTCAGATCATCAAAGCGAGCCGGGAGAAGCCCTGCCTGGGGCTTATGTTGAAACTGGATCAGCGTGTGATGTCGCAATTGATGGTGGACAGCAACCTGCCGCCGCCTCGTCCACAGCAATCGAACCGCGGAATGGTGACCGGAAATATCACGCTTCCGTTGCTCACCTCTTTTCAACGGTTGATCGACCTTCTTTCTGAACCGAGGGATATCCCCATCCTTGCGCCCATCATTCAGCGGGAAATATCTTACCGTTTACTGGTGAGCGATCAGGGTGCGCGTCTCCGTCAAATTTCGGCGACGGGAAGTCAGAGCAATCAGATCGCGCGGGCGATCGACTGGTTGAAGGGGAACTTTGCGAGGCCGTTGCGCATCGAGGACCTCGCAGCGCAGGTCAATATGAGCACCTCGACATTCCATCATCATTTCCGGGCCGTGACGGCCATGAGCCCGCTGCAGTACCAGAAGTGGCTGCGCTTGAACGAAGCGCGGCGACTGATGCTCGCCGAAGATCACGATGCGACAACTGCGGCGTTTCAGGTCGGCTACGAGAGCCCCTCCCAGTTCAGCAGGGAATACAGCCGCCTGTTCGGCGCGCCGCCGCTGCGGGACATAACAAATTTACGGCAGATGGCTGGTAGCGAGGAGGGGAGAGGACGGGCAGTAGCAGGGTAGTGGCACCATTCCAAGTTTCAAACCATTCCGTTAGAGAGGACCAAATAAAAAAGGTCGCCTCTGTCTTCATCAGAGGCGACCTTCGTTTTGTTTGGCTCCCCGGGCCGGACTCGAACCAGCGACAGGGTGGTTAACAGCCACCTGCTCTACCGACTGAGCTACCGGGGAATAATCGGTATTTGTTGCCGCAGCGTTAAATCAGGCTGGTATAAATAC
>JAWOJY010000100.1:0-9967 GCA_033854515.1 Nitrospirota bacterium | reverse complement strand
CATTTCCTTACAACGTCACAGCCGTCTACAACTCGGCGCATTCTTCTTCGACGACTGCCTTGATTTCTTATTGCATCATCTCCATCAATTCCTGTGCATTCTTCGGCGCATAGCCGTAGGCGTCATTGTTGAAGTACACAAAGACATCTTTCCCCTCTTTGGTAAAATTCTTCATCCGACGGGCATCTTTCTTCAGCTCTGCCTTTGAATAGCACGTAGCATAATCCCCCCCCTTGCCGTGCCTTCTCATATAAACAAAATCGGCAGTCGCAGGAAGGTCATTAAGGAATTCCGGCCAGTCAGCCATGCAGAGGCCCACGTTGCATTCTTTGCAAAAGTCAATGACTTTATCCGTAATCCAGCTTTCGTGCCTGAATTCGAGGGTGCTTCGGACAGGGTATTGTCTGAGCAGCTCGAGAAATTTTTTTAGCCGTTCAAGCTCGATTTTGAATCCTGGAGAGAACTGCCAGAGGACGACCTTCAGCTTTTCCTTCAGACGTAATGCTCTGTCAAAGAATAATTTCAACGGCTGTTCAGGTTCCAGAAGATTTTTTACATGCGTGATAAGCCTGCTGCCTTTTAAAGAGAAAGCAAAATTCGCGGGTGTTTCGTTATGCCACTTGTCGAAGCTCTTTGCGAGGGGAAGCCTGTAAAAAGTGACATTCAGTTCAACCGTGGTGAAAACCGTGCAATAATATTCAAACCACTTCCTCTGGGGCAGATCAGGGGGGTAGAATATCTCCTTCCAGTGCAAATAATTAAAGCCGCTGCAGCCGATTCTTAGCTCAGACATGTATACATTGTATCATGATATGATCATCTTTTGGATTGTAGCGAATCTCTTGTACGCCCACAAGGCAAGGGTGAGGTCTTGCGGCTTGACCTTGTCCCCTCCGGGGTGCTACTATTGTGCGGCTTGCAGAGTCGGTTATCTCACGGTGCTTTTGAAGTTGTGAGGAGTAAGGAGATCCGCGAAACCATGACGACTGTGCGATCGAAGGGCCGGGAAAATCGCCGCAAGAAGCGGCCGCCGCAGCATCGGCGCAGCAGCGTGGAGGTCGACGTCGAGTCGCTCCTGTCGCTCGAGAACCGCTGCAACGGCTGCGCCAGGGGCGGGCGGTGCTGCTGCTCGTCGTACGATGTCTGCGTTACAACCGCCGAGATGAAGAGGATCATCAAGGTCCTGCCCGAGGCTGCCAGGTTCTGCCCCCATCTCCTGAGTACGCGGGGATACGACAACGTGTTCGCGGAAGAGGAACCAGGGCTTTTTTCCATCGACACGAACGAAGACGGCCTTTGCGTCTTCGCCTACCGGTCCCATCACCGGATCTACTGCTCCCTGCACACCGTCGCAAAGACGCTCGGCCTGCCGCTGGCCGAGGTGAAACCGAAGGTCTGCCTGCTCTGGCCCATGCACTTCTCGGAAGGCGACGAGATCCTGGCGGTGATCAACGATGCATTTCTGTTCGACTGCAATACCCGGAAAGCGCCGGGTTCGCGCAGTCTAAACCCCGGATTTGTCGAGGCGATCGAGCTGGTGTACGGCGAGGGATGCGGGACCCAGGTGAAGCACGCGGCGGAGAACGGGGACCGGCGCACGCTGCTGGTCCCCCGGCGGTGAGCAAACTTCCCTGGGTCTGCAATGTGTGACTATCACCTCTGCCAGGGAAGGATAGGCGCCGATCACCTACTTTTTCCCCTGTCCTCGTTCAGCGATTCGAGATACTGCTCCCATTCCATAGGGAGCAGATATTTCTTTTTGTTGTTGCACTCCTTGCACGCCGGGACGAGATTGCCCTGAACGGACCTTCCTCCGCGCACGAGGGGCACCAGATGGTCCATGGTCAGTTCCGCGGGCCTGAATTTCCTGCCGCAGTAATAACAGATCCCGGTGGAGCGCTTGCGCTTCCACCACTGCGATTCGCGGAGTTCGCGCGCTTTTGCTTTCTCTTTTTTTATATGTTTCTCGTCAGCGGTATTGATGAAATAGTCCGTCATCGACGTTTCGTCGGCCTCATCGGCGCCTTTCCCTCGGCATGAAAAATGACTTTATTGAAGACATATATTACCTGATTTGCCCGAAAAAAGTCACTATAAAATGCTTTGGCCTTCCAGACTCCCACCCCGTAACCTCCCTAAAAAACAATATTTTTCCTTGACATTGAAAAGGTATATCGCTATACTTTGGGCAGCCAGTGGTATAAAGTGGGAAATAGTGGCAGGGAAGGGAGCCGCATGTTCCGAGGCAGCTTCGAACATACCGTTGACTCCAAAGGCAGAGTGAGCGTGCCGTCGAAGTTCCGTGACATTCTTGCGGACCATTACGACGGAAAGCTGGTCATGGCGCTGGATATCGACCAGTGCCTGTCGCTCTATCCGCTCGAAGAATGGGAGAAGCTCGAAGAGAAGATCAAGACGCTCCCCATGATGCAGAAAGAAGTGAAAGACTTTATGCGGTTCTTCTTTTCCTCGGCCACGGAGTGCGAGGTGGACAAGCAGGGGCGCATCCTGATACCGCCGTCGCTCCGCGAGCGCGTGGGCATCAATAAAAATGTGGTGTTCGTCGGCATCATTAACAAGATCGAGGTGTGGGACACAAAAGCATGGGAGTCGCGGAATTCCAAAAACCTGGACAAAATCGGCGAAGCGCTCGCCACCCTGGGTCTGTAGGAATGGATAAAAAAATCAAAGTCTATCTGATGAACCTCGAAGGCGAAGTCGACGCTGCTAAGATGGCCGAGATCGATCGCGTCATCGGACAGCTCATCAAAGGGGAAACGTACGGTCTCATCATCAACTTCGAGTCCGTGGAGCACATTAATTTCACCACGCTGCCGGTTCTCGTTGAGGGAAAGAAGCGGCTTGCGGCCTTCGGCGGAGACATCCGCCTTGCCGGGATGTCCGATTATATCAAGAACATATTCCGCACCACCGGCGTACTCGATGCGTTCCAGGTGTTCAACACTGTCCAGCAGGCGCTGAAGAGCTTCGGGGTGGCGAAACCCGAGACGAGCCTGCCGCTCGGACTGTGACGCTGGCCGGAGTGCGAAATGCGAAGCGCGGAATTACCGAAAAGAAACAGTGAAATGAAAAGCACTCCGCGCTCAGGACCCGTGACTCCAGACGTGGAGCACGTTTCCGTTCTGCTTCGCCAGGCCGTTGATCTGCTCGCCCCGAAGCCCGGCGGCGTCTATGTCGACGGGACCGTGGGCGCCGGGGGACATGCGGAAGAAATACTGCGGCGCTGCGCGCCTGACGGCGTGCTCATCGGCATGGACCGGGACCGGGAGGCCGTGGCCCGGAGCCGTGAGCGTCTCACAGCGTTCGGCGGGCGGGCGGTTCTTGTGCAGGCGAATTTCCGCGATGCAAAGCGCGTTGCGTCCGGGGCGGGCTTTAGCGCCGTCGACGGGGTCCTGCTCGATCTCGGCGTATCGTCCTTTCACCTGAAGACCCCCGAGCGGGGGTTCAGCTTTACGCTCGAAGGCCCGCTCGATATGCGCATGGACACGTCGGGCGGGCGTACCGCGGCGGACCTGGTGAACACGCTTCCGCGCGAGGAACTCGCATGGATCATTCGCGAATACGGTGAAGAAAAAAAGGCGGTTGCCATAGCGAGGGCCATAGAAAAGGCGAGGGCCCGGGGACCTGTCACGACCACCGTCCAGCTTGCCGAAATCGTTTCGAGCGTGTTCCCTCCCTATCCGCCACGGCGCATTCACCCCGCCACGCTGACCTTTCAGGCCCTGCGGATCGCGGTGAACGACGAGCTGGAAGCGCTCGCCATCGGGCTGAGAGACATGGTCGGGATGCTCAAACCGGGGGGGAGGCTGGTCGTGATATCGTTCCACTCTCTTGAAGACCGGATTGTGAAGCACACGTTCGCCGAATTCGCAAAAGGCTGCACCTGTCCGCCGAAACTGCCCGTCTGCGCGTGCGGAAGCAAGTCCGAGCTCAGGGTCCTGACCAAACGGCCGGTGGTCCCGACGGAAGACGAGGTGCGGCGAAATCCTGCCGCCCGGAGCGCAAAACTCAGGGCGGCGGAGAAGCTGTCCCGCCGATAAAGGGACGTTAACGTTCTTCGTTTTTTGCCTCAGGTGCGTTTGATTTTTCAGATGAAGGGGGCTCACGTGAATACGCGGGCGGGGAACATAGGGACGTTTCTCTTCATGCGCAGCAGGCGGAGCAGCCTGCGGCGTTATGTCATCGCGGCGCTGATCGTCACCGGAACGATCCTCTACGTCGGCGGGAAGGTGAAGATCGTGAGCCTGGGCTACCAGATCGAGGCCCTGCAGCATGAAAAGCAGGAGCTCGAGCGCGAGAACCGGTCGCTCCGCATAGAAGCGTCGAGCCTGTCGTCTCCCGCGCGCATAGAAGAGATCGCCGTCAAGCGGCTCGGCATGATCAGGCCCGAGAAGGAAGACATCGTGGTGGTGAAAAGGAAAAAAGAAACGGCCGGTCCACGATAGTATTTTTAAGGACACGGCCCGTTCCCGCGAGTACAGGCGCGGACCACGGTCCCCGGGTTTCGAGCGTCACGCTTGGCGCCCTGCCGGGCGCGTTCCGGTCGAGAGGTCAAAAGAGGTCAAAGAAGAATGGAAAGACAGGGAAGGGTCATCGTCGTATTCCTGCTCATGTTCCTCGCGTTCGCCGCCGTGGCCCTGCAGCTCGTGCACCTGCAGGTGTGGAAGCGGGCGGAACTCGCCGCCCGCGCCGAACGCCAGCAGCAGCGTCTGGTAAAACTCGACCCCCGGCGCGGCACGATCTACGACCGGACTGGCAACGAACTGGCGGTGAGCCTCGACGTGGACTCGGTCTACGGGGTGCCGTCGAGCGTCGACAACCCGAAAGATCTCTCCCGCCGGCTTTCCCGCATATTGCAAAAAGACCCGAGGGCGCTCGAACGGCGCCTGGCGAGCGACAGGAATTTCGTCTGGATCAGCCGCAAGGTCGACCCGGCGAAGGCCGATAAGGTCAAGGAGCTCGGCTCAAAGGAAGTCGGCCTGGTGCTCGAAACGCGCAGGTTCTATCCCAAGAAGACCCTCGCCGGGTCGGTGATCGGGTTCACAGGCATGGACAATGAGGGGCTCGAGGGCGTGGAACGCGCCTACGATACGGCGCTCAGCGGAGTGAGCGGGTGGGTGCTTGCCGAGAAGGACGCTTCGGGCAGAACGGTGTTCCCCGGAGGCCCCGGGTTCCAGTACAAGCTCCCCAAGCCCGGCAAGGACGTCGTTCTTACCATCGACGAAGTGATCCAGCACATCGCCGAGAAGGAGCTCGACGGGGCGCTCGCGCGCAGCCGCGCCCGGGGCGGGGTGTGCATCGTCATGAATCCCTGGACCGGCGAGGTTCTCGCCCTCGCCGTGCGCGCGTCCGAGCGGGGCGGGCCGGCGTTCAATCCGAACATGCCCCAGCGGTACCGGCCCGGTGAGTGGCGCAACCGCGCCGTGACCGACGCCTTCGAGCCGGGGTCGATCTTCAAGCCCATTCTTGCGGCGGCCGCGCTCGAAGAGAAAGTTGTGCACCCGCTCGAGCGGTTCGACTGCAGCGCCGGAAGCATCCGCGTAGCGGACCGGGTGATCAAGGACGCCGAACGGCACGGCGTGCTTACCTTTACCGACGTGATCGCACAGTCGAGCAACGTGGGCACGATCAAAGTCGCCGAGCGCCTCGGCAAGCAGAAGTTCTACAAATATATAACCGCCTTCGGATTCGGCCGCAAGACCGGCATCGACTTTCCCGGGGAAATCGCCGGGCTCCTCAAGGATTACCGGCTGTGGTCGGGGGTCTCCATCGCCTCCATATCCATCGGCCAGGAGATCGGCGTGACGCCCATCCAGATGGCGGCCGCTTACTGCGCTCTCGCGAACGGCGGAACGCTCATGAAGCCGTACATCGTGTCGGAAATTGTAGACCGGGAGGGCGGCGAAGGTGTAAAATTCACACCGCAGGCGCTCGGCCGGGTCGCCTCGGAAGAGACTTGTAAAAAAGTGACGAAGATGTTAGAAAGGGTAGTTGAGGAGGGCACGGGCCAGAAAGCGGGGCCCGCAGGATATTTGGCCGCGGGCAAGACCGGCACGGCGCAGAAAGTCGACGCCGCAACCGGCATGTATTCGAAGCGTGCGTATACGAGCTCGTTCGTGGGCTTCGTTCCGGCGGATTCCCCGAAGCTCGTGATCCTGGTGATGGTGGACAGTCCCGAGGGCGTCATCTGGGGAGGCAGCGTGGCCGCGCCCGTGTTCAAGGCGGTCGCGGAGGAGAGTCTCGCATATCTGCAAGTGGCGCCCGAAGAGCAGGGGGGCGGGATGCTTCTGGTTGCGCGATGAAACTCGGTGAACTCATAACCGTGTTGGGTACGGAGACCGGCATGACGGACAACCAGCGGGAGCTCGAGGTGCGGGACATCTCCCAGGACTCCCGGAAGGTAAAGCCCGGTTCCCTGTTCGTGGCCGTGCGAGGATTTCACTCGGACGGCCATCAGTTTATTCCGCATGCCTTCAGGCAGGGCGCAGCCGCAGTCGTTGCCGAAAAAAATCATTCCTTCGATGAAGCTGGCGCGATCGCAGCCGCGCCCCTGATCCGCGTTCCCGATTCCCGACGGGCCCTCGCGCTCCTCGCAGACGCGTTCTACGGCCATCCATCGGGCTGGCTGAAGCTCGTCGGCGTTACGGGAACGAACGGCAAGACCACGACCACCTACTTGATCAAGGCCATCGTCGAGGCCGCGGGGCGGACGGCGGGGCTCATCGGCACGATTGATTATCGCGTGGGCGACAGAATCTACCCGGCGCCCAACACCACGCCGGAATCGCTTGATCTTCAGCGCTTTCTCGCCGAAATGGTCCGCCTCGGCGCGGGCTACGCGGTGATGGAGGTTTCGTCGCACGCCCTCGAACTCGGCAGGACCGTAGGGTGCGAGTTTGCGGCAGCGGCGTTTACGAACCTCACGCAGGACCACCTGGATTTTCACGAGACCATGGCGTCCTATTTTCAGGCGAAGCTCAGGCTCTTCACGGGCCTGGCGCCGGACCGGGCCGCTGTCATCAATATCGACGACGCGCGGGCCGGGGACATCATGCGCTCGACCGGGGCGAAGATCATCACCTTCGGCCTGTCGAACAACGCGGACATCCGCCCGTCGGGGCCGATCAGTCACGGCATCGGCGGCCTCTCCTTCGACGCGGCCACGCCCTCGGGGACGATCTCCATCGAGTCCTCCCTTGTCGGCAGGCATAACGTTTACAACATCCTGACGGCGGTCGGGATCGGGACCGCGCTGGGATTCGGCCGGGACGTCATCGCACGGGGGATAAAGAACATGAAGTCCGTGCCCGGCCGCATGGAAAAGATAGACGAAGGCCAGCCCTTCGGCGTCATCGTGGACTACGCGCACACTGAAGACGCTCTGAACCGCCTGCTCGAAGCCGTCGGCGAGGTCGCGAAAAGGCGGATCATCACGGTCTTCGGTTGCGGCGGCGATCGGGACAGGACAAAGCGGCCGAAGATGGGAGCGGCGGCGGTAAAGGGCAGCGACGTCGTCATTGTCACGTCGGACAATCCGAGGACCGAAGACCCCCTGACGATCATCTCCGAGATAGAGCAGGGGATGACGGCGGACGGGACCAGACTGGAGCGAAAGGACGCTGCGCCGGGGCCCGTACACGGAAGGACGCCCTATTACGTGATTTCCGACCGTCACGACGCGGTGGAGGCCGCGATCGCGATGGCGCGGCCCGGCGACGTGGTGGTGCTTGCCGGCAAGGGACACGAAGACTACCAGATCATCGGCACGACGAAGATCCCTTTCGATGACCGGCAGGTCGCGCGGCAGGCGATACGGAAAAGACAGACGAACGAGGACAGATGATAGAGCATAAGACCGGTGCGGTCCATAGTGACATGGTCCAGTCCGTCTTCCGACCTCTGCATTCTGAAGTATTATGAACAAATCTGAAAGAAAGATCTTGGGGGAGCTTCTGGGGAGGATGGAGAGGATGGAGATAAAAGGCGTGTCCATAGACTCCAGGACCATCAGGGAAGGAGAACTCTTCGTCGCGATCAGGGGCGATCGGTTCGACGGGCATGATTTCGTTTCCGAGGCGATCAAAAAGGGGGCGTGGGGCGCACTGGTCGAGCGGTCCGCCCTCGAGAGCAGGTACGAAAGCCTCGGCGGGCTTCAGAATATTCTTCCCGTGGAAGACACGGTGTTCGCGCTCCAGGAAATCTCCGCCATGCACCGCAAAAAGTATTCCATCCCGGTGGTGGGGATCACCGGGAGCAACGGGAAGACAACGACCAAGGAAATGCTCGCGTGCATCCTTAGACGTCACGGTCCGGTGCTCAAGAACGAAGGAAATCTGAACAACCACATCGGCGTGCCGCTGACGCTCCTGAAGCTCGACCAGAACCACCGGTCGGCGGCGATCGAGATGGGAATGAGCGGCGAGGGAGAGATCGACGCCCTTGCGCGGATCACCGCTCCCGCGGTGGGTGTGATCACGAATATCGGGCCGGCGCACCTGGAATTCCTGGGAAGCACGGACGCTGTGGCGCTGGCAAAGGCGGAACTGCTCGAACACGTAAGGCCGGGCGGCGTCGCGATCCTGAACGCCGACGACCGGTATTTCGGCATGCTCAGAAATAAATGCAGCGGCCGCGTCGTGAGCTTCGGGATCGAGCATGAGGCGGACGTGAGCGCGCGGGACATCAGACCGGAGCGGGACTACACAGACTTTGCCCTCATGGCGGGGGGGTCCCGCGCAAACGTGCGGCTCCGGGCCGTGGGAAGGCACAACGTCTACAACGCGATTGCCGCCGCGGCGGCGGCAATCGCCACGGGCATGCCGCTTGACGCGGTCAAGGGCGGCCTCGAAGACTTTTCACCGGTATCAATGCGGTCCGAGCTCAGACAGGTGAAGGAGCGGACGGTTCTCGCCGACTGCTACAATGCAAACCCCGGCTCCACGGCCGCCGCGCTCGAGACCCTCGTTTCGCTCAGGCCTGAAAAGAAAAAGGCCGTTGCCGTGCTCGGAGACATGCTGGAGCTCGGGGCCGCGGCTGTCGAAGCCCACAGGGAAGCCGGCCGGAGAGCGGCGAGTCTCGGCGTGGACGTCCTGATAACCATCGGCCCTCTGGCGAGATCCATGAAAGAGGGCGCACTCGGGGCCGGCATGCCGAGGGACAGCGTATTTGAGGCCGCATCGACAGCACAGGCGGCAGCGCTGCTGCGGGAGCAGACCGGTCCTGGCGACGTCGTGCTCATCAAAGGCTCGCGCGGCATGAAGATGGAAAAGATCCTGGAGGAATTCTGATGCTGTATAACCTTTTGTATCCTTTACATAACGCCGTTTCGGTTTTCAACGTGTTCAAGTACATCACCTTCCGGAGCGCCGGCGCCGTGATCACGGCCCTGCTCGTGAGCTTCGCGATCGGGCCCCAGCTCATTGCCTGGCTGCGCAGGCTGAAGGTCGGTCAGCATGTGCGCAACGACGGGCCGCAGACCCATTTGAGCAAACAGGGCACGCCGACGATGGGCGGCCTTCTGATCATCGCGGCGCTCGCCGGTTCCGTGCTGCTGTGGTCGGACCTCACGAACAAGTACGTGTGGGTCGTGCTCTTCGCCACGCTCGCCTTCGGCGGCATCGGGTTCTGGGACGACTACCTCAAGGTGGTGAAAAAGCGGTCCACCGGCCTCAGGGCAAAGCACAAGTTCGGGCTCCAGATCGCCGCTTCGCTCGCGATCGGATTTTTCCTGTATTACAATCCCAGCGATGCGAATATCACGCACCTGTCGGTGCCGTTCATGAAACGGCTGCTCATCGACCTCGGCTGGTTCTATGTTCCCTTTGTCATCGTGGTCGTGGTCGGGTCGTCGAATGCGGTGAACCTCACCGACGGTCTCGACGGTCTCGCCATCGGCCTCGTGGGGATAGCGTCCACGGCGAACGCCGTGCTCGTGTATCTCGGCGGC